>NZ_JBFBBA010000004.1:0-273967 GCF_040682455.1 Streptomyces sp. NPDC051183 | reverse complement strand
GGGTTTGCGGGGGGGGGGGCGGGTGGTGCTTGGCCCCCGCGGGGGCCGCGCCCCCGGCCCGTCCGGCCGCCGTGCCCGTAGGGCCCGTCCCGCGGGCTACAGGCCGTCGAGGAACGCGAGGACGACCTTCCAGGTCTGCTCCGCGGCCTGCGCGTCGTAGTCGTCGAGGCCCGGGTCGGTGAACAGGTGCCCGGCGCCCGGGTAGCTGTGGACCTCCACGTCGGCGCCGGCCCGCTGCATCCGCAGGTACCAGGCGGTCAGCCAGTCGTGCGGCTCGAACGGGTCCGGGTCCGCGATGTGCAGCTGCACGGGGAGGTCGTCCACCGAGGCGTCGTCCTCCAGGTCGGCCGTGCCGTGCAGGAGCAGCAGCCCGCGCGCCTTCTCGTCCGCCAGCGCCAGGTGCTGGGCGACGGAGCCGCCGAAGGAGAAGCCCGCGTAGACCAGACCCTGGTCGGAGTGGGGCGCGGAGGCCAGCACGGCACGCTTGAGCAGTTCGTCACGGCCGATCTCGTCCCGGTGGGCCATGCCCTCCTCGACGGTCTCGAAGGTACGCCCCTCGAAGAGGTCCGGTACGTGGACCACGTGACCGGCCGCGCGCAGCCGCTCGGCCGCCTCCTGCACGGCGGGCCGCAGCCCGTACGTCGAATGGAAGAGCATGATGTTCATGCCTCCCATCGTGCCAGTTGCCGAATGCGGGAGTACGCGGGCGCCTTCCGGTTACGTTGAAGACCATGGACACGGACTCCGTATTTCGCCCGATCGCTGTCATCGGCGGAATCCTGGTGGTCACCCTGCTCGCGGGGTGGCTGCTGGACCTGCTGCTGCGCCAGGCCGACGCCCGGCACGGCGAGACCCCGCTGTGGGGACTGCTGCGCCGCTGCCGCCCGCCCTTCCTGCTCGTCCTCGGCGCCGGGCTGCTCAGGGGCTCGTACCACCAGACGAAGATCCTCCAGGACCACGAGGAGGGCGTGGGCCGGACGCTCAGCCTGGTCCTGATCGCCGGCGCCGCATGGCTGCTGATCGGCATCGCCACGGCGGTCGTCGACTCCACCTACGCGCGCTACGCGGCCGGCGCCCCCGACGAGGCAAGGGTCCGCCGGGTCCGCACCCAGGTCACCCTCATCCAGCGGGTCGTCACCACGGTCATCGTGATCGTCGCGGTCGCGGCCATGCTGCTGACCTTCCCGGCGATGCGGACGGTCGGCGCCTCGATGCTGGCCTCGGCCGGCGTGCTCGGCATCGTCGCGGGCATCGCCGCCCAGTCCTCCCTGAGCAACCTCTTCGCCGGGCTGCAGATCGCCTTCGGCGACACCGTGCGGATCGGTGACACGGTGGTGGTCGACAAGGAGTGGGGCACGGTCGAGGAGATCACCCTGACCTTCCTCACCGTCCGCACCTGGGACGAGCGGCGCATCACCATGCCGGTCTCGTACTTCACCAGCAAGCCGTACGAGAACTGGTCGCGCGGCGGCGCGCAGATGACGGGCACCGTCTTCTGGCACCTGGACCACAGCGCGCCGATGGACCTCATGCGGGAGGAACTCCAGCGGCTCCTGATGGAGGTCCCGGAGTGGGACGGCCGCACCGCCAGCCTGGCGGTCACCGACACCACCCCGAACACCGTCCAGGTCCGGGCGGTGGTGACGGCCAAGGACGCGGACGACGTCTGGAAGGTCCGCTGCGCGGTCCGCGAGCACATGATCGCCTGGCTGGTCGCCCACCACCCGTACGCCCTGCCCAGGGTCACCTACGAGAACGAACCCCCGCAGGGGCAGGCCCCTCCGCCGCAGACCTGAGGCGCGGGACCACGGCTCCCGCGGGGCCCCGGCGGCGCCCGGCCACGGCTCAGAACCTCAGCCGGAACAGCGCGCCGCCACCCGGCGCCGCCTCGGCCAGCAGCTCCGCGCCGTGCGCCCGGGCGATCTGCCGGGCCATGGCCAGGCCCAGCCCGGACCCCGGCAGGGACCTCGCGGCGCCGGCCCGGTAGAACCGGTCGAAGACGTACGGCAGGTCCTCCTCGGCGATGCCCGGCCCGTGATCCCGTACGGTCAGCTCGGCCCGGCCCGGCGCGGCCGTCAGCTCCACCTCCACCGCGGCCCCGGCGGGGCTGAACTTGGCCGCGTTGTCGAGCAGGTTGCCCAGCAGCCGGCTCAGCCGCGCCGGCACCCCCGGGACCACCGCCGTCTCCGCCGCCGTCACGCGTACGCGGAAGGGGACCGCCGGCCAGTGCGCCCGCGCCGCCTCCGCGCAGTACTCCACCAGCGCGGCGAGGCGCACCTGTTCCACCAGCGCCTGCGGTTCCTCGTCCCGGGCCAGCTCGATCAGGTCGTTGACCAGGCCCGTCACTTCCCGCAGCTGCCGGCCCAGCGCGAGCGAGGCCCGCTGGCGCTGCTCGGGCGTCAGCCGCTCCCCCCGTGCCAGCAGCTCCGCGTTCGTGCGCAGCGCCGTCAGCGGGGTGCGCAGCTCGTGCGAGGCGTCCGCGACGAGCCGCCGCTGGGCCGTGACGGACTGCTCCAGCTCGCCCAGCATGGTGTTGAAGCTCCCGGCGAGCCGGGTGATCTCGTCCTCCCGCCCCGGCGGGGGCAGTTCGATCCGGTACCGCGGATCGCGGGTGGCGGCGATCCGCTCGGCCGTGGCGGCGATCCGGGTGACCGGGGCGAGGCCCGTGCGCGAGACCCAGTACCCGAGCAGCGCGGCCAGCAGCACCCCGGCCGCGCCGATCAGGACGAGCCAGTGCGCGGCCTGCCGGATCCCGTCCTGCACGGTGTCGGCCCGCAGCGCGACCTGCAGCGCCCGCCCCTTGGCGAAGTCGGTGGTCAGCATCCGCATCGGGTGCCCGGACAGCGTGATGTCGGTGTAGTACGGGGCCCGCTCGCCCGCGGCGACCTCCCGCGCGGCGGGCGCCACCGGCAACTGCCCGGGCGGCCGCGGATCCTTGGCCGGATCCGCCGGCACCACCTCCGCGCAGGCGGGCGCGGCCAGGAACCGGCACTCGCCGGCCAGCGTGCCCGGCCCGGCGCCCTGGTCCCGCCCGGCGGCGAGGCGCGCCGACTGGGTCAGGCTCAGGTCGAGCTGGTGGTACAGGGCTTCGCGCACGACGAAGTAGGCCCCGGCGCACACCCCGACGGCCACCAGCGCCACGGCCGCGGTCGTGGCCAGCGCCAGCCGGGTCCGCAGCGGCCTGCGCCTGCGCCAGGCCGCGCCGAGTCTGCGGCGGCCGGCCCCGCTCACGCCGCGTCCAGCCGGTACCCGACCCCGTGCACGGTGTGCACCAGCCGGGGCTCGCCGCCCGCCTCCAGTTTGCGGCGCAGGTAGCCGACGTACACGGCGAGGGAGTTGGAGTCGGGTCCGAAGTCCCGCCCCCACACCAGCTCCAGGATCAGCTCGCGCGGGAGCACCTGCCCGGGATGGCGCAGCAGCAGCTCCAGCAGCGCGGCCTCGGTCCGGCTGAACTCCAGCGGCCGCTCGCCGCGGCGCCCCGTGCGGGTCGCGGGGTCGAGGACGACGTCGGCGTAGGCGAGGGCGGCCGTCTCCCCCGCCGGGTCGGGCGCGGCCCGCCGCAGCAGGGCCCGGACCCGCGCCACCAGCTCGTCCAGCGCGAACGGCTTGACCAGGTAGTCGTCGGCGCCCGCCTCCAGCCCGTCGACCCGTTCGCTCACCGAGTCCAGCGCGGTCAGCACGAGCACGGGCGTACGGTCGCCCATCGCCCGCAGCTGGCGGCACACCCCGAGCCCGTCCAGCACCGGCATCATCACGTCCAGCACCAGCGCGTCCGGCTGCCACCCGGCCACCTCGGACAGCGCGGCCAGCCCGTCGGCCGCGCCGCGCACCTCGTACCCCTCCACGGCCAGGCCGTCCTCGACGGCCGCCCGCACCTCGGGCTCGTCGTCCACCACCAGAATCCGCTGACTGCTCATGGAGCTCATGACACAAAGCCTGCCAAACGGTCCGAGGGCCACCTCTTAGAACCTTCTTAGACCACACCGGGACCGTGGCCCCATGACCACACGAGACACTCCTCTGGCTCCACTCTCCGTCGTGATCGGCGCGGGCGGCACCGGCGGCCACATCTACCCGGGGCTCGCCCTCGCCCAGGCGCTGCGCGCGGCGGTCCCGGGTGCCGTGGTCTCGTTCATCGGGACCGAACGGGGCCTGGAGACCGAGCTGATCCCGGCCGCCGGATACCGGCTGCACACCGTCGACATGATCCCCTTCGATCCGTCCCTGGGCGCGAAGCGCTACCTGCTCCCGGCCGCGCTGCTGCGTTCGGCCGGGCAGGCTCGGGCGGTGATCCGCGCTCAGGGCGCGCACGCCGTCGTCGGCATGGGCGGCTACCCGAGCGCGCCGGCCGTGCTCGGGGCCCGGCTGGCGGGGCTGCCCGCCGTGATCCACGAGTCCAACGCGGTACCGGGGCGCGCCAACCAGTTCGCCGCCCGGCTCACCCCGCACATGGCGGTGGCCTTCGACCGCAGCCGGTCCCATCTGTCGGGCGGCGCGCAGGCGCTGACCACCGGCATGCCGATCTCCGCGGCGCTGTCGGGTCTGGCCCGGCTGTCCGGCCCCGAGCGGACGGCGCTGCGCCGGGAGGCCCGGCGGTTCCTGGGGGTGCCCGACGGGCGGCGGCTGGTGGTGTTCAACGGCGGCAGCCTGGGGGCGCTGCGGCTCACCGGGGCCGCGGTCGCGCTCGCGGCGGCCTGGCAGGCGCGGGACGACGTACAGCTGCTGGTCAAGACGGGTCCGGCGGCGCTGCCCGACGCCGTCGCGGAGCTCGCGGCCTCCGGCGGGGAGCGGGTCGCGCGGGCCGTGCCGTACCTGGACCGGATGGACCTGGTGTACGCGGCCGCCGACCTGGTGGTGTGCCGGGCGGGTTCGGCGACGGTCGCGGAACTCGCGGCGACCGGGGTCCCGGCCGTGCTGGTCCCCTACCCGCACGCCCCGGGCGACCACCAGACCCACAACGCACGGGTGCTGTCCGACGCCGGCGCCGGGCTGCTGCTGCCCGATTCCGAGACCACCGCCGAACGGCTCGCGGACCTCGTCGGCCCGCTGCTGGCCGACCCGGCCCGGCTGTCGGCGATGGCCGGCGCGGCCGATCCCGGCCCGCACGCGCGGGCCGCCGAACTGCTGGCGGCGGAGGTCCTCCGTGTCGCCAAGATCCCTTCCACCGCTTTGGAGTACGCGTGAGCACCGACTGGACCGACCGTACCGTTCTCGTCACCGGGGCCGAGGGCTTCATCGGCTCGACGCTGGTGGACCTGCTGGTGGCCCGGGGTGCGCGGGTGCGCGCCTTCGTGCACTACAAGCCGTACGCCGAGAAGGGCCACCTGGCCCGCTACCTCGCCGACCCCGGCGGCCCGGTGGAGATGTGGGCGGGCGACGTCCGCGACGCGGGCCGGGTCAGCGACGCGGTGGCGGGCTGCGACACCGTCTTCCACCTGGCGGCGCTGATCGGGATCCCGTACAGCTACTCCTCGCCGGGCGCGTACGTGCAGACGAACGTGACCGGCACCGAGAACATGGCGGAGGCCTGCCGCCGACACGGCGTGCGCCGCCTGGTGCACACCTCCACCAGCGAGGTCTACGGCACGGCGCTCACGGCCCCGATCTCCGAGAGCCACCCGCTCCAGCCGCAGTCCCCGTACTCCGCGTCGAAGATCGGCGCGGACATGATGGCGCTCTCCTTCCACCACGCCTTCGAACTCCCGGTGACGGTGGTGCGGCCGTTCAACACCTACGGCCCCCGCCAGTCGGCGCGCGCGGTGATCCCGACGATCCTGGCGCAGCTCCACTCGGGCTCCCGCGAGGTCCGCCTCGGCTCGACGACCCCGACCCGCGACTTCACGTACGTGACGGACACGGCGGCGGGCTTCCTCGCGGTGGCGGAGTGCGACCGGGCACTGGGCGAGGTGGTCAACCTGGGCACCGGCCAGGAGATCTCCATCGGCGCCCTTGCCGAGGCGATGATCGCGGCCACCGGCCGGGACGCGGAGGTCGTCGTGGACCCGAGCCGGCTGCGCCCGTCCGGCAGCGAGGTCCAGCGGCTCCTGTCGGACAACACCCGCGCCATGGAGTGGGCGGGCTGGCAGCCCGAGGTGTCGCTGGCCGAGGGCCTGAGCCGCACCTCGGACTGGGTCGCGGCGAACCTGCACCTCTTCGCCCCGGACCGCTACGCGGTCTAGGGGGTGTCTGGCGGCCGGACCCCGGCGCGCCCCGGGGCCCGGTCGCGCCGAGGGCTTCGCCGAGCACCCCGAACTCCTCGACGCCGTACGGGAGCAGCGCGGCCGCCGCCACGGGTACCCCCGCCCCGCGCGCCACCGGCGGCGCCTACTGGCCGCGCAGGCTGCGTACGTCCAGGTGCCGCAGGACCCGGTCGACGATCTCCGGATCGGCGCCGGGTTCGCTGCGTGCGGACAGCACCTCGTGGCGGGCGGCCGACATCATCTCCCGCTGGATCCGCTGGACGTCCCGGATCCGCTCCACCCGCTTCGCGTACGCCTCCCGCCGCTCCTCGTCGACCATGTCGGGGCTGATCCTCGCCCCCACGTCGTACGCCCGGCGGTAGAGGATCTCCACCAGGTCCTCGGGGAGGTCCTCCACCTCCTCGATCTCCTTCAGCCGCCGCTTGGCGGCCTTCGCGG
The DNA here is from genome assembly GCF_040682455.1 of Streptomyces sp. NPDC051183. Lineage (NCBI taxonomy): Bacteria > Bacillati > Actinomycetota > Actinomycetes > Kitasatosporales > Streptomycetaceae > Streptomyces > Streptomyces sp. NPDC051183. Next base: position 267,329 of record NZ_JBFBBA010000004.1, on the reverse strand, counting down.
CGCGGATCGCGAGGCGCCGCTCGGTCTCCCGCTCCGCATCGGCGTCCGCCTCCACCCCCAGCCGGCGCACCAGCCACGGCAGGGTCAGTCCCTGGACCACCAGGGTCGTCATGATCACGGCGAAGGCGATGAAGACGATCCGGTCCCGCGCGGGGAACGGCTCCCCGCCGTCGGTACCGAACGGAATGGCCAGCGCCAGTGCCACCGAGGCCACCCCGCGCATCCCGGACCACCACATCACCACCGACTCCCGCCAGCTCAGCGGGATCTCCTCGTCGTAGTCGCGGCGCTTGTGCAGCCGCTTGGCCAGCCATCCGGCCGGCAGCAGCCACACCAGCCGTACGCCGACCACCACCGCGACGACCGCCGCCGCCCACCCGGCCATCTCCCACTCGTGGCCCCGCGCGGTGCCGAACACGTTGTGGAGCTCCAGCCCGATCAGCCCGAACGCCACGCCCGTGACGAGTACGTCGACGACCTCCCAGAACGTGTGCCCGGCGAGGCGCCCGAGGACGTCGTCGGCGTCGCTCGCGTACTCGGCGAGGAACAGCGCCGTGGTCAGCACGGCCAGCACCCCCGACCCGCGGAGCTCCTCCGCCACCACGTACGAGACGAACGGCACCAGCAGCGTGAGGCCGATCTGGAGCGTCGCGTCGCCGAGCCGCCCCATGAGCCGGTGCGTGACCCAGCCGAGCGCGAGCCCGACCGCCACGGCGACCACCGCGGACAGCACGAACTCGCCGAGCGCGGCCGGCCAGGAGAAGCTGCCGCTGACGGCGGCGGCGATGGCGACGTGGTAGAGCACGATGGCGGTGACGTCGTTGAACAGGCCCTCGCCCTCAAGGATCGACACCAGCCGGCGGGGCAGCCCGAGCGAACCGGCGACCGCGGTGGCGGCGACCGGGTCGGGCGGGGCGACGAGCGCGCCGAGCGCGACGGCCGCGGCGATCGGCAGCCCGGGCACGACGGCGTGCGCGACGGCGGCCACGGCGGCGGTGGTCACGAAGACCAGGGCGACGGCCAGCAGGAGGATGGGCCGCACGTTGGCGGCGAACTGCCGCCAGGAGGTCCGCTGCACGGAGGCGTAGAGCAGCGGGGGCAGCACGAGCGGGAGGATGTACTCGGGCGGGATGTCGACGTTCGGCACGGCCGGCACCAGCGCGAGCGCCACCCCGGCGATGGTCATCAGGACCGGCGCGGGCAGCCCCAGCCGGTCCCCGAGCGGAACGGTGACCACGGCCCCGAGCAACAGCACGAACAGCAGAGCAAGCTGATCCACTCCCCCACCCTGCCAGGCCGCCGCGCTCGGCGTTGCGCGGTCCGCGCCCCGAGCCGACGTGTCGGAGCTACGGCAAGGGGCGTCGCATCGCGCGGTGCGGGATGCCCGCGTCCTGGAACTCGGGGCCGTAGGCCTCGTACCCCAGCCGCTCGTAGAAGCCCAGCGCATGCGTCTGCGCGCCCAGGTCCACGGCGCGGAGCCCCATCCCGGCGGCCTGCGCCTCGATCGCCCGGACCAGCGCGACCCCCACGCCGAGCCCGCGCGCGGCCTTGCGCACCGCGAGGCGGCCCAGCGAGCCGACGTCCTCGGAACCCGTCTTGCCCAGCGCGGCGGCCCCGTGCAGCAGCCGCCCGGTGCCCAGCGGCTCCCCGTCGGGCCCGACGGCCAGCACGTGCACCGCGCCCGCGTCGTACGCGTCGTACTCGATCGACTCCGGCACCGACTGCTCGACCACGAACACCTCGGTCCGCACCGCGAAGCACGCCGCCATGTCGGCTTCCGAGACGGCGACCCGGACCTCGAAGCCGACGTCGGTCACTCGCTCTCCGCCCGGATCACGTCCAGCGCGTGCTGCAGGTCGGCCGGGTAGGTGCTCTCGAACTCGACCCACTGCCCGTCCGAAGGGTGCTCGAAGCCGAGGCGCACGGCGTGCAGCCACTGCCGGGTCAGCCCCAGCCGCTTCGCCACCGTCGGGTCGGCGCCGTAGGTGAGGTCGCCGACGCAGGGGTGCCGGTGCGCGGACATGTGCACGCGGATCTGGTGCGTGCGCCCGGTCTCCAGCTTGATGTCCAGCAGCGAGGCCGCGCGGAAGGCCTCGATCAGGTCGTAGTGCGTGACGGAGGGCTTGCCCTCCTGGGTCACGGCCCACTTGTAGTCGGCGCTGGGGTGCCGCCCGATCGGCGCGTCGATCGTGCCGCTCATCGGGTCGGGGTGCCCCTGCACCAGCGCGTGGTAGCGCTTGTCCACGATCCGCTCGCGGAACTGGTTCTTCAGCGAGGTGTAGGCGCGCTCCGACTTCGCGACCGCCATCAGACCGGAGGTCCCGACGTCGAGGCGGTGCACGATGCCCTGGCGCTCGGCCGCGCCGGAGGTGGAGATCCGGTACCCGGCGGCGGCGAGGCCGCCGATCACGGTGGTGCCGGTCCAGCCGGGGCTCGGGTGGGCGGCCACGCCCACCGGCTTCATGATGACGACGATGTCGTCGTCGTCATGGACGATCTCCATGCCGGGAACGGGCTCGGCCACGATCTCGACGGGCCGCGGCGGCGCGGGCATCTCGACTTCGAGCCAGGCGCCACCGTGCACACGCTCGGACTTCCCGACGACGCTGCCGTCGACCGACACCTTCCCCTCGGCCGCGAGTTCGGCCGCCTTCGTCCGGGAGAAACCGAACATACGGGCGATGGCGGCGTCGACGCGCTCGCCCTCAAGGCCATCGGGAACGGGCAGGGTGCGGATCTCGGGAATCGTACTCACCTGTCGAGTATGCAGGACTCGACAGGAGACCATTCCCGCGATCAGTCCTTGTGGACGGTGCCGTCCGGGTCCAGACCCCTGAAGGACAGCAGGACGATCAGGATCCCGCCGCACACGATCGCCGAGTCCGCGAGGTTGAAGACCGCGAAGTGGGCGGGCGCGATGAAGTCGACGACCGCCCCCCGGAACACGCCCGGCGAACGGAAGATCCGGTCGGTGAGATTGCCCAGCGCACCGCCCAGCAGCAGGCCCAGCGCGATCGCCCACGGCAGGCTGTACAGCTTGCGGGCCAGCCGGACGATCACGACGATCACGGTGGCCGCGATGCAGGTGAAGAGGATCGTGAAGGCCTCGCCGAAGCCGAAGGCGGCGCCCGGGTTGCGGACGAACTCGAACTTCAGCAGCGTCCCGATGACCTCGATCGGCGGCTGGTGCTCCAGCTTCGCGACGACCAGCATCTTGCTGCCGAGGTCGAGCAGGTACGCGAGGACCGCCACGACGAGCAGGGCCGCGATCCGCCGGCGCCCCTTGGGCTCGGCGGACTCGGGCTGGGCGTCGTCGTCCCCGACCTCCGGCGTACCGATGATGCGCTCCGCCTCTGTCACGTGAGTCCCTCGAACTAGCTCCAACCAGGCTGACGAGACACGAGGGTACGTCAGGCCACCCGCGGCCCGCCCGCCTGCCCGGCGTACACCCGGTCCCGCCCGGTACCGCCCCGTCCCGCCCGGTTCCGCCCGGTCCGGCCCGGGCCGGCCTCAGTGGCGGCGCTCCTGCTTCTGCTTGCAGTCCACGCACAGCGTGGCCCGCGGGAAGGCCTGCATCCTGGCCTTGCCGATGGGCCGGCCGCAGTTCTCGCAGATCCCGTAGGTGCCCGCCTCCAGGCGTTCCAGGGCCCGCTCGGTCTGCTCCAGCATCGAGGTGGCGTTCGCCGCGAGCGCCAGCTCGGACTCCCGGGTGATGTTCTTGGTGCCCGTATCGGCCTGGTCGTCGCCCGCGCCGTCGCCCGAGTCCCGCATCAGGCCCGAGATCGCCACCTCCGAGGCGTCGAGCTCGGCGCGCAGCCGCAGCACCTCGCTCATCAGCTCGCTGCGGGCCTCGTCGACCTCTCCTTGCGTCCACGGGTCCTCGCCGGGCCGTACGGCGAGCTCGCCCGGCGTGGTGGCCGCCGTGGGGCGCGCCTTGGGCAGCCCGCTCGTGGCGGCCGAAGCCGTCTTCCTGGCCGTGCCGGTGCTCTTCTTGGCAACCACTGTGCGGGCTCCCGTCTCTTGCGCGGCCTGCGCCGCCCCCTCGGCCCCGGCCGGTTTGGCCGTGGCCTTCCTCGCGGCCGTCTTCTTGACGGCGGTCGCCTTCTCGGCCGGAGCCTTCTTGGCCGGCGCCTCCTTGGCCGGCGCCGTCGTCGCCGCAGCCTTCTTCGCGGCGGCCTTCCTGGCCGGTGCCTTCTTGGCCGGTGCCTTCTTGGCCGGTGCCTTCTTGGCCGGTGCCTTCTTCGCAGGCGCCTTCGCGGGCGCCTTCTTCGCAGCCGTCTTCCCCGTGGCGGTGGTGACCGCCCCGGCCGGAGCAGTGTCCTCGGCCGCCGCCACCTTCCCGGCGGCCTTCCCGACAGCCTTCTTGGCAGTACTAGTACTCCCGGCGGTCTTCTTCGCCACCATGGCCGCGGCCCCTTCACATACTGTGATCATTGCTCGCGAATCGTGCCGGAACGATAAATCGGCTCCAGCCCCGCGGCAACGGGGCACGCGTCCATCGAGGTCAACCTGCATCCGTTGTGCCCATCAGGAGGCCCGGTAATCCGCCCCTCCGGCCCCACGCGGCTCCGGACCGCCGCATCGGCCCATTCGGGTCACGCCGACGCCCCTCCCCACGCCCCCGCGCCACGCCCCGCAAACCGGTCTGCCGACCGCACCCCGGCCCCGTACACTTGGGCCCAGCGAAAGGCATGGACGGGGACGAGTAGCGTCGGACGCAGCCAGGAGCGACCCGGGGACGGTGAGAGCCCGGGGGCGAGCGCGACGTGAAGGATCACCCCTGAGCCGCCGGAAGAAAGCCGTACGGATCCCGCCCGGATCCCCGTACGGCGAGTAGAACCGGCTTCGCACCCCAATGAGGGGGCCGCCGGACCCGTCCGGAGGCCAAGGAGGGTGGTACCGCGGGAGCAGCCAAGGCGCTCTCGTCCCTCCGGACGGAAGTGACATCCCGCCGGAGGAAGAGTTCAGCCTCATGACCACACCGCCGCAGTACCGCCCGGTACCCGCCCAGGTCGACCTGCCTGCCCTTGAGCACGCCGTCCTCGACTTCTGGCGCGAGAGCAAGACCTTCGCCAAGACCCTGGAGCAGTCCGAGGGCCGCCCCGAGTGGGTCTTCTACGAGGGCCCGCCCACCGCGAACGGCATGCCCGGCGCGCACCACATCGAGGCCCGCGTCTTCAAGGACGTCTTCCCCCGGTTCCGCACCATGCGCGGCTACCACGTGGCCCGCAAGGCCGGCTGGGACTGCCACGGCCTGCCCGTCGAGCTGGCCGTCGAGAAGGAACTCGGCTTCAACGGCAAGCAGGACATCGAGGCGTACGGCATCGCCGAATTCAACGCCAAGTGCCGCGAGTCCGTGACCCGCCACACCGACGCGTTCACCGAGCTCACGACCCGGATGGGCTACTGGGTCGACCTGGACGACGCCTACCGGACCATGGACCCCGAGTACGTCGAGTCCGTGTGGTGGTCGCTGAAGGAGATCTTCAACAAGGGCCTGCTCACCCAGGACCACCGCGTCGCCCCCTGGTGCCCGCGCTGCGGCACCGGCCTCTCGGACCACGAGCTGGCCCAGGGCTACGAGACGGTCGTCGACCCCTCGGTGTACGTCCGCTTCCCGCTGACCTCCGGCCCCCTCGCGGGCGAGGCGGCGCTGCTGGTCTGGACGACGACCCCCTGGACCCTGGTGTCCAACACCGCGGTGGCGGCCCACCCCGAGGTCACGTACGTCGTCGCCACGAACGGCACCGAGAAGCTCGTCGTCGCCCAGCCGCTGCTGGAGAAGGCCCTCGGCGAGGGCTGGGAGGCCACCGGCCAGACCTTCACGGGCAAGGAGATGGAGCGCTGGACCTACCAGCGCCCCTTCGAGCTCGTCGAGTTCCCGGCCGAGGCCCACTACGTCGTCAACGCCGAGTACGTCACGACCGAGGACGGCACCGGTCTGGTCCACCAGTCCCCCGCCTTCGGCGCCGACGACCTCGCGGTCTGCCGCGCGTACGGCCTGCCCGTCGTGAACCCGGTCCGCCCCGACGGCACCTTCGAGGAGGACGTCCCGCTGGTCGGCGGCGTCTTCTTCAAGAAGGCCGACGAGAAGCTGACCACCGACCTCGACGCGCGCGGCCTGCTCTTCAAGCACATCGCCTACGAGCACAGCTACCCGCACTGCTGGCGCTGCCACACGGCCCTGCTGTACTACGCGCAGCCGTCCTGGTACATCCGCACCACCGCCGTCAAGGACGCGATGCTGCGGGAGAACGAGAAGACGAACTGGTTCCCGGACTCGGTCAAGCAGGGCCGCTTCGGCGACTGGCTCAACAACAACATCGACTGGGCGCTCTCCCGCAACCGCTACTGGGGCACCCCGCTGCCGATCTGGCGCTGCGAGGAGGACCACCTCACCTGCGTCGGCTCGCGCGCGGAGCTGACCGAGCTGTCGGGCACCGACCAGTCCGCCCTGGACCCGCACCGCCCGTACATCGACGACGTCACCTTCACCTGCACGCACGAGGGCTGCTCCCTCGAAGCGGTCCGCGTGCCGGAGGTCATCGACGCCTGGTACGACTCGGGCTCGATGCCGTTCGCGCAGTGGGGCTACCCGTACAAGAACAAGGAGATCTTCGAGAAGCGCTACCCGGCGCAGTTCATCTCGGAGGCCATCGACCAGACGCGCGGGTGGTTCTACACGCTGATGGCGGTCGGCACCCTCGTCTTCGACAAGTCCTCCTACGAGAACGTGGTCTGCCTGGGCCACATCCTCGCCGAGGACGGCCGCAAGATGTCCAAGCACCTGGGCAACATCCTCCAGCCGATCCCGCTCATGGACCAGCACGGCGCCGACGCGGTGCGCTGGTTCATGGCGGCCGGCGGCTCCCCGTGGGCGGCGCGGCGCGTCGGTCACGGCACGATCCAGGAGGTCGTGCGCAAGACGCTCCTCACGTACTGGAACACGGTCGCCTTCCAGGCGCTGTACGCCCGTACGTCGAACTGGGCCCCGTCCGCGTCCGACCCGGCCCCGGCGGACCGCACGGTCCTGGACCGCTGGCTCCTCTCCGAGCTCCACACCCTCACCACCGAGGTCACGGCGGCGATGGAGGCGTACGACACCCAGCGCGCCGGCAAGCTGCTGTCCTCCTTCGTGGACGACCTCTCCAACTGGTACGTCCGCCGCTCGCGCCGCCGCTTCTGGCAGGGCGACGCGGCCGCGCTGCGCACCCTGCACGAGGTCGTGGAGACGGTCACCCGCCTGATGGCCCCCCTGACCCCCTTCATCACGGAGCGGGTCTGGCAGGACATGATCGTGCCGGTCACCCCGGAGGCCCCCGAGTCGGTGCACCTCTCGACCTGGCCGGTCGCGGACGCGTCCGCGATCGACCCGGCGCTGTCGCAGCAGATGCTGCTGGTGCGCCGCCTCGTGGAGCTGGGCCGGGCGACGCGCGCGGAGTCGGGCGTCAAGACCCGCCAGCCGCTGTCGCGGGCGCTGGTCGGTGCGGTCGGCTTCGACGCGCTGTCCGCCGACCTCCAGGCCCAGATCACGGAGGAGCTGAACGTCTCGTCCCTGGCCTCGCTCTCCGAGGTCGGCGGGTCCCTGGTGGACACGACCGCCAAGGCGAACTTCCGCGCGCTGGGCAAGCGCTTCGGCAAGGGCGTCCAGGACGTTGCGAAGGCGGTGGCGGCAGCCGACGCGGCGGCGCTGTCGCTGGCCCTGCGCTCGGGCGAGGCCGTGGTGGAGGTGAACGGCGAGCAGGTGGCCCTCACCCCGGAGGAGGTCATCATCACGGAGACCCCGCGCGAGGGCTGGTCCGTGGCCTCGGACTCCGGCGCGACGGTCGCCCTGGACCTGGAGATCACCCCGGAGCTGCGGCTCGCGGGCCTGGCGCGTGACGCGATCCGCCTGATCCAGGAGGCCCGGAAGAACTCCGGCCTGGACGTGGCGGACCGGATCGCCCTGCGGTGGTCCTCCTCGGACCCGGAGGTCGTGACGGCCCTGACCGACCACGCGGCCCTGATCGCGGACGAGGTCCTGGCGACGGACTACGCGTCCGCCGAGGCGGACGCCTCGTACGGCGACCCGTTCACGGACGAGTCCCTCGCCCTGACGTTCCGCCTCCGCAAGGCGTAACCAGCCCCGAGCGGCCCGTACCCCTCCCTCCGGGGGGTACGGGCCGCTTCGCGTTTCCCCACCCCGCCCTTCCACCGTCCCCGCCTCAAAGGCCGGCGGGGCTGGGTTCGGCTGGTCCAGTCGGCCGGCAGGCGGCATCAGCCCAGATCCAGCCCCGCCAGATCCAGCCCCGCCGCGTTTGAGGCGCGGGGTCCGGGGCGGAGCCCCGCAGCGGCGCCGCGCCCGGCAAGCGAAACGGGCCGGGCCCGGTACCCCCGTGGGGGAACCGGGCCCGGCCCGTGACTGCCGACTGCGCGGCGGCGCTTAGTTGTCGTCCTCGTCGATCAGGAAGCCCCGCATGGGAGACGGCGCCTGCTGCATCGGCTGCGGAGCAGCCGGCCGCACCGGAGCCATCGGCTGCGTCATCGCCGGGGACATCTGCTGCTGGCCACCGTAGGACGGGGCCATCGGGGAGGGACCGCCCATGGGGGACGGGCCGCCCATCGACGGGCCACCCATGGAGTGCCCCATCGCACCGGCCGGAGCCATCGACGGCGTCGGCGACGGCGGCAGCGCGGGACCGGCGGGGTTCCGCGGCGGGGCCAGGGAGTCGTCGGCCTGGGTCTCCAGCTGGCGCAGCTGCGACTCCAGGTAGGACTTCAGGCGCGTACGGTACTCGCGCTCGAAGCCACGCAGGTCCTCGACCTTGCGCTCCAGCGTGGCGCGAGCGGACTCCAGGGAGCCCATCGCGACGCGGTGCTTCTCCTGCGCGTCCCGCTCCAGCGCGTCGGCCTTGGCGCGGGCGTCCCGCTCCAGGCCCTCGGCGCGCGACCGGGCCTCGCCGACGATCTTGTTGGCCTCGGAGCGGGCCTCCGCGATCGCCTGGTCGGCGGTCTGCTGCGCCAGCGACAGGACGCGGGCGGCACTGTCGCCACCGGGGCCCTGCTGCGGGAGCTGCTGCTGGGGCTGGTGCATCTGCTGGCCCATGGGCTGCATCTGCTGCCCCATCGGCTGCATCTGCTGGCCCATCGGCTGGCCGAGCGGGTTCTGGCCGCCCATGGACTGCTGCTGCATGGGCTGGCCCATGCCCGGCTGGCCCATGCCCGGCTGACCCATGCCCTGCTGACCCATGCCCGGCTGACCCATGCCCTGCTGGCCGCCCATGTTGTGCTGCATGGGGCCGCCCATCGGGCCCGGACCCTGCGGTCCGTGTCCACCGGGGCCGGCCGGGAGCTGCGGCTGGCCGCCGGGCAGCTGGGGCGGGCCCATCTGCGGCTGCTGCTGCTGCGGCGGGCCGGATATGGCCGCGGGCACGGGGGCGCCGGGGCCACGCTGGCCTCCACCGTCCTGGGGGTCCGGCTTGCGCATGCCCTGCTGCTGGTTCTGCGCGGCGGCACGCGTGGCGGCGGCCAGCTTGGCGCGCAGGTCCTCGTTCTCGCGCAGCAGGCGCGTCAGCTCGGACTCGACCTCGTCGAGGAAGGCATCGACCTCGTCCTCGTCATAGCCTTCTCGCAGGCGGACGGTCGTGAACTGCTTGTTCCGCACGTCCTCGGGAGTCAGCGGCATGTCTTCTTCACCTCTACGTAGTCGTCGGCAGTCGGCAAGACCGTATCGGGACTGTCCCCGCGCCTGCGGGGAAGCTCATCGTTCACACGCTTCTCGCAGCGGTGCTCACGAAACTGATGAGGATGTAAACGATGATCATCAGAACGAAGAAGGACAGGTCGAGTGCCACGCCCCCGAGACGCAACGGCGGGATGAGCCGCCGAAGAAGCTTGAGCGGTGGATCGGTGACAGTGTAGGTGGCCTCCAGAACGACCACCATCGCCTTGCCCGGTGTCCATGAACGTGCGAACTGGAACACGTAGTCCATGACCAGCCGGAAGATCAGCACGATGAGGAAGCACATCAGCGCGATGTAGACAACCTGCAGTGCGACGCCCATCCCGCGCTTCCCTCTCCCCTGCTCCCGCTCTGTTCCCGGTCCCGTATCTGACGGATCGGTCTAGCTTTGGTTGAAGAACCCGCCCTCCGCGATGCGGGCCTTGTCCTCCGCCGTGACATCGACGTTAGCAGGCGACAGCAGGAACACCTTCTGTGTCACGCGTTCAATGCTGCCGTGCAGACCGAACACGAGTCCAGCGGCGAAGTCCACGAGACGCTTCGCGTCCGTGTCGTCCATCTCCGTGAGATTCATGATCACCGGAGTGCCCTCACGGAAGTGTTCCCCGATGGTACGGGCCTCGTTGTAGGTCCGGGGGTGCAGCGTCGTGATGCGGTACGGCTCCCGCTCGGAGACGACCTTGGGCATGATCACGGGGGCGTTCTTCTCCAGGTTCGAGCGTTCGGGTGTGATGGATGCCACGGGGGCGATTCGCGCAGGACGTCCGTTTTCTACCGGGATTGGGATGGGTTCCCGCTGTGCCGGCGGCTGTACAACTCGTACCGGTTCGTCCGTTACGGGCGTTTGGTGCGGGGCGGGTTGCTGTCGCCGGCGCTCCCGCTCCGGCTCCGGCTCGGGCTCGAACTCGTCGTCGGGGTCGTACCCCGGGCTGTCGTACCGGTCGTCCTCCACGAGGCCGAGGTAGACCGCCATCTTGCGCATCGCGCCGGCCATTCTCTGAGTCCTCCGCTCTGTGGTGGATCGCCCTGTCGCAGGTGTGTCGCCGTGTCACGAATGTCACCAACTGCCCGCGATCCACGTGGTCTGCCCGCTGATCAGCGGTAATGACCATATTTTCTGCTGTGGTCCGACTTTCTTCGCGACGTTACCCGAGCCGGGGTCTCGCGCCGAGTACCGCAGTGCCGACGCGTACATGTGTCGCACCGGCCGCAACGGCCTGTTCCAGGTCCGCGCTCATTCCGGCCGACACCATCGTGGCAGTCGGATGGTCCGCGCGCAGGCGGGATGACAATTCCACAAGCCGCTCGAAGGCGGCCTGTTCGCGTCCCGCGTAGAGCCCGGCCAGCGGGGCCACGGTCATGAGACCGTCGATCCGCAGTCCGGGCGCCCCGGCCACGAGGGCCGCCAACTCGTCGAGCTGTTCGGGTGCAGCGCCGCCCCGGGTCCCGCGCTCCCCCGACTCGGCGTCCAGTGCGATCTGCACGAGGCAGCCGAGCTCCCGCCCCGCGCTCTCCGCGGCCGCCGAGAGCGCGGTCACGAGCTTGGGGCGGTCGACCGACTGCACCACATGCGCGTATCCCGCCACGGAACGGACTTTGTTCGTCTGCAACTGACCGACGAAGTGCCAGCTGAGCGGCAGATCCGCGCAGGCCGCGGCCTTGGGGGCGGCGTCCTGGTCGCGGTTTTCCGCAACATGACGGACCCCCAGGTCCGCCAGCAGTCGTACGTCGCTCGACGGGTAGGTCTTGGTGACCACGATGAGGGTCACCTCCTCCCGCCCCCGCCCCGCGGCCGCGCACGCGGACGAGATACGTTCCTCCACCCGCGCGAGGTTCTCGGCGAGCTCGGCCTTACGGTCCGTCATGAATCAGTCCAACCAGACATATCCGGCGAGCCGCCCGGTCACCCGGTCGCGGCGGTACGAGAAGTGGTCCCGCGACTCCAGTGTGCAGACCGGGGAGCGGTGGATGTTCACCACCCCCGCCTCGGCCAGCTGCGCGTGCACCCCCGCGACCACGTCCACGGCCGGCGTCCCCCAGCTGGTCTCGGCGTAGGCGGCCGGCACCACCTCGGCGACCGCGTCCCGCATCGCGGCGGGCACTTCGTAGCAGTGCCCGCAGACCGCGGGTCCGGTACGGGCGACAACGCGCGCGGGCTCGGCTCCGAGCGAGACCATCGCCCCGACGGCGGCGGTGACGACTCCGGCGACCAGCCCGGGCCGCCCGGCGTGGGCGGCCGCCGCGACACCGGCGACGGGGTCGGCCAGCAGGACGGGCGTGCAGTCGGCGGTGAGGACCGCGAGCGCGAGCCCCCGACGGGTGGTCACCACCGCGTCGACGGACGGAATGTCCTGGCCCGGGCCCCAGGGCCCGTCGACCACGGCCACGTCCCGGCCGTGCACCTGGTTCATCCAGACCACCCGGTCCGGCTCGATGCCCAGGGACTTCGCCGCGACGGCCCGGTTCGCGCGAACGGCGGCCGGGTCGTCTCCGACCGCGCCGCCGAGATTGAGCTCCTCGTACGGAACGGCGCTCACCCCGCCCCACCGGTCGGTGAAGGCGAAGTGGGCGCCGCTCTCGCTGTGCTGCTCCAGCGTCACTTCAAGAAGTCCGGGACATCCAGCTCTTCGGCCGGGCTGTCCTGGTACGGCCGGGCCGTCGGGACCTGCGGCGCGGGGGCCACGGCCTCGACCGGAGCCGCCTCGACCGGAGCCGGGGGCTCCTCGCGCGGGGTGACCGAGCCGAGTCCGCCGAACGCCGGGCGGACCGGGTCCGCGGCGCGGACCGGCGCGGGGGCCGGCTCCTCGCGCTTGGACGCGGCACCGATGACGTTGTCCCGGCGGGCCGGGGGCTGGCCGCCGTCGAAGCCGGCCGCGATCACGGTGACCCGTACCTCGTCGCCGAGCGCGTCGTCGATGACGGCGCCGAAGATGATGTTCGCCTCGGGGTGCGCGGCCTCGCTCACCAGCTGCGCGGCCTCGTTGATCTCGAAGAGACCGAGGTCCGAGCCACCGGAGATGGAGAGCAGCACGCCGCGGGCTCCGTCGATGGACGCCTCCAGCAGCGGCGAGGAGATCGCCATCTCGGCGGCGGCCACCGCGCGGTCGTCGCCGCGGGCCGAGCCGATGCCCATCAGGGCCGAGCCCGCCTCGGACATCACGGACTTGACGTCCGCGAAGTCGAGGTTGATCAGACCCGGGGTGGTGATGAGGTCGGTGATGCCCTGGACGCCCGAGAGCAGGACCTGGTCGGCCGACTTGAAGGCGTCGAGCACGCTGACCTGGCGGTCCGAGATGGACAGCAGTCGGTCGTTGGGGATGACGATGAGGGTGTCGACCTCTTCGCGGAGCTCGGCGATGCCGTCCTCCGCCTGGTTCGCGCGGCGCCGGCCCTCGAAGGTGAACGGGCGGGTGACCACACCGATCGTCAGGGCGCCGAGCGAGCGCGCGATGTTGGCGACGACGGGTGCGCCGCCGGTGCCGGTGCCGCCGCCTTCACCGGCGGTGACGAAGACCATGTCGGCCCCCTTGAGGACCTCCTCGATCTCCTCGCGGTGGTCCTCTGCCGCCTTGCGGCCGACGGCCGGGTTGGCTCCGGCGCCGAGGCCCCGGGTGAGTTCGCGGCCGACGTCGAGCTTGACGTCGGCGTCGCTCATCAACAGCGCCTGGGCGTCCGTGTTGATGGCGATGAACTCGACGCCCTTGAGACCGACCTCGATCATTCGGTTGATGGCATTGACACCACCGCCGCCGACACCGATGACCTTGATGACTGCGAGGTAGTTCTGCGGTGCTGCCACGTCGAAGGCCTCTCGCCTCGAGTTACGTGTCGCCGCCTCGCGGGCCTGCGTTGCGACGACTGATGCCGAAATTGGGACGGTCCGTACACGCCGACCCGAACCCTAACCCTGAAGTTTAGGGTTAAGAGTGTGTCTGTTCCTTGGACTCTTCCGAACAGGACACTAAGTCGACAAGTAGCGCGTGTTCAACGAACACGCCGAACCTCCCGTTTTTCTTTTCACCCTATGTGATCACCCGTATCGCTGGCCAACCAGGGTGCTTCGCTGTTCGACCGGACGTCAACTCCCGGACAACGAGGGGGCGGTGGGGACGCTCACGTCAAAGTGGTCAGCCTTGGCCGAGACCTTCAGGAGTGCGGTCAGTGCTCGGCCTTTCGCCTCGCTCTGTTCGCCGCTCCCCCAGACCACCGTTCGACCGCCGGTCAACTCCAGCATGACCGAGTCGTACGACCGCACCTTGACCTGCACGGTCTCCTTGGCGATCGCCTCCGGGAGACCGCCCGCGACGCCGACGGCCTCGTGCAGCAGCCGCTCCTCGTCGAAGCGGCGGCCGCTCGGCGACTGAGCGGCGTTCAATTCGAGGACCGGAACGCCGGCGGGTGCTTTCGCAACAGTGTCGAATCGCACACCCGATGCGTCCACTTCCACGAAGTTGGCGTCCTTTTTGATGAGCAGGACCGGTTTGCGTTCCGTCACCTTCAGTCCGATTCCGTGCGGCCAGGCCCGCACCACATCGACCGAATCGATGCGGGGCAGGCGGCCGCGGAGCCGGCTCCCGATCTCGTCGGTGTCCACGGACACCAGGGGCGCGCCCTTGGGCACCGCGGCGGCCTCCAGCACCTGTTCCGGGGTGAGGACCTCGGTACCGGTGACGGTCACCTTCTCGATCCGGAGCCAGGAGGAGCCGTAGAACACCCAGGTGCAGCCGGCCGCCAGGAGCAGCGCGGCGGCGAGGCAGAGCACGAGGACGGGGCCCCGGCGCAGTCGTGTGCCGCCGGGGCCTCGCAGGCCGGATCCCTTCGACCGCTTCGGGGGCTTGGAGGGCCGGGCGGAGCCTGGTCCCTTCCGGGCAGCCCCCGAGTTGCCGCGTTCCGCGGTCGTCGCTCCGGCCACTCCTGCCTCCTGCGTCAGTGCTTACCGCCTCAGCGGTTCCTGTGGGCGGCAATCGCCTCGTACACCATCGCGACCAGCAGCTCGTCGGCGTCCCGGCGGCCGAACTCACCGGCGGCGCGGGACATCTCGTACAGGCGGTGCGGGTCGGCGAGCACCGGGAGGACCTGGTCCAGCACCCACTGGGGCGTCAGTTCCGCGTCGTCCACGAGCAGGCCGCCGCCGGCCTTGACCACCGGCTGGGCGTTGAGCCGCTGTTCGCCGTTGCCGATCGGCAACGGGACGTAGGCGGCGGGGAGCCCGACGGCGGAGAGTTCGGCGACGGTCATCGCGCCCGCCCGGCACAGCATCATGTCGGCGGCGGCGTACGCGAGATCCATCCGGTCCACGTACGGTACCGGCACGTACGGCGGCATCCCGGGCATGTTGTCGACACGCGGCAGTTCGTTCTTCGGCCCGACCGCGTGCAGGATCTGGATCCCGGAGCGCTGGAGGGTCGGCGCGACCTGCTGGATGGTCTCGTTGAGGCGGCGGGCGCCCTGCGAGCCGCCGGAGACCAGCAGCGTCGGCAGGTTGGGGTCGAGGCCGAAGGCGGCGCGCGCCTCCGGGCGGACCGCGGCCCGGTCGAGGGTGGAGATGGAGCGCCGCAGCGGGATGCCGACGTAGCGGGCGCCCCGCAGCTTGCTGTCGGGGGTGGAGACCGCGACGGCGTGCGCGTACCGGGAGCCGATCTTGTTGGCCAGTCCGGGCCGGGCGTTGGCCTCGTGGACGATGATCGGCACCCCGAGGCGCTTGGCGGCCAGGTAGCCGGGCAGGGCCACGTAACCGCCGAAGCCGACGACGCAGTCGGCCTTGGTGCGCAGGAGGATCTCCTCCGCGGCCTTGATGGTGCCGCGCAGCCGTCCGGGGACGGTGATCAGCTCGGGTGTGGGTTTACGGGGCAGCGGTACGGCGGGGATCAGTCCCAGCTCGTAGCCGCGCTCCGGCACCAGGCGGGTTTCGAGTCCGCGTTCCGTGCCGAGGGCGGTGATGCCCACGGAAGGGTCCTGCCTGCGCAGGGCGTCCGCGAGGGCGAGCGCCGGCTCGATGTGGCCGGCGGTCCCCCCACCGGCGAGTACGACATGCACCGAAATTCACCGCTCTCCGGACGGACGCTTCTTGACGCGCCGTCTCATCGACTTCCATCTCTGCCCGGCCCGCGGCCGCCCGTTCTTCGGCCTCCGCATCGCGAGCGCCGCGCGCGCGGCGGGCTCCTCCCGCGCGAAGGCGATGAGCAGTCCGACCGCGAACATGGTCGGCAGCAGGGCTGACCCTCCGTAGGAGAACAGCGGGAGCGGGACCCCGGCGATCGGCAGCAGACCGAGCACCGCACCGATGTTGATCACGGCCTGCGCCGTGATCCAGGTGGTCACGCCTCCCGCGGCATACCGTACGAAGGGGTCCTCCGTGCGTCCGGCCACGCGGATACCCGCATAGCCTAGGGCCGCGAACAGGGCGAGCACCGACAGCGTCCCCGCCAGACCCAGTTCCTCGCCGGTGATGGCGAAGATGAAGTCGGTGTGGGCCTCTGGCAGTTGCCCCCATTTTTCCACACTGGCACCCAAACCGGAACCGAACCATCCGCCGGAAGCCAGCGCATAGATTCCGTGGACGGCCTGCCAGCACAGGTCGTTCCTGCCCGGTTCGGTCGCGCCGATGCACGCGAGCCGGTCCATGCGGTGCGGACTGGTCTTGATGAGCAGTGCGACGATCGCACCCGCGAAGGCCAGCACCCCCACGAACATCCTCGTCGGCGCCCCCGCCAGCCACAACAGACCGAACAGGATGGCTCCGAGGATCATCGCGGTGCCCATGTCCCCGCCGAGCATGATGAGCCCGAGCAGCACGAAGGCGACCGGGACCAGCGGGACCAGCAGGTGCTTCCACTGGCTGAGCAGTCCCTTGTCGCCCTTGCGCGCCAGCAGGTCGGCGCCCCACAGGATCAGTGCGAGCTTGCCGAACTCACTGGGCTGGAGCATGAACGGACCGCCAAGGGAGATCCAATTCTGATTGCCGTTGATCGCCACCCCTATCCCGGGGACCTGGACCAGGACCATCAGGAAGAGCGTGCCCGCGAGTACGGGATAGGACAGCGCCCGGTGCAGCTTGACGGGCATCCGGGAGGCGCCCAGCAGCAGTCCGGTGCCGATCAGGGCGGCCAGGAACTGCTTCTTGAAGAAGTACGCGTCGCCCAGGCCGAGCTGGAGCGCCTTGATCATGGAGGCCGAGTAGACCATCACCAGGCCGAGCACGGTGATGAGCAGCGAGCTGCCGAAGATCAGGTAATACGCCGTGAGCGGCCGGTCCCAGGCCCGGCGCAACTGCGTCTGCGTACGCCGCAACCGGTCCAGCGGCCCGCGCCGCGCGGGCCGCTTCCCGCCCGCCGCCGGGCGCTTGCGGCCCTGCGGCCTGACGGTCTTCACGGCGGACGGCCGCCGACCCGGCAGCACTTGCCTGTCCGGCATCTCTGTCTTCCCCTCCACTCGTACGCGGCGAGCAGCCGGTCGGTCGGAGGGAATCCGCCCTGGGATCGACCGACCTAGGCGCTCTCGGCAGCCAGTTCGCGCACCGCGTCGGCGAATGCGTCCCCGCGCTTGTTGTAGTTCGCGAACATGTCCATCGAGGCACAGGCAGGTGCCAGCAGGACCGTGTCGCCGGGCTCGGCGAGCCGGGCCGCTTCCCGGACCGCTGCGAGCATCGCCCCAGTGTCGGTCCGTGCGAGGTCCACGACCGGGACCTCCGGGGCGTGTCGCGCCAGCGCCTCGGCGATCAAGGCCCGGTCGGCGCCGATCAGCACCGCGCCGCGCAGCCGCTTCGCGGACTTCTGGACGAGTTCGTCGAAGGTCGCGCCCTTGGCGAGGCCGCCGGCGATCCAGACGACCGGCTCGAAGGCCGCCAGGGAGGCCTCCGCGGCGTGCGTGTTGGTGGCCTTGGAGTCGTCGATGTAGGTGACCGAGGCGACCTCGTCCACGTACGCGACCCGGTGCGCGTCGGGGCGGAAGTCGCGCAGCCCGTCGCGGACCGCGCGCGGCTCGACGCCGAAGGCGCGGGCCAGTGCCGCCGCGGCGAGCGCGTTGGCGATGTTGTGCGGGGCGGGCGGGTTGACGTCCTCGACCTGCGCGAGCTCCTGGGCGTTCTTGTGCCGGTCCGCCACGAAGGCCCGGTCGACGAGGATGCCGTCGACCACTCCGAGCATGGAGGGGCCGGGGGCGCCGAGGGTGAAGCCGATGGCCCGGCAGCCCTCTTCGACGTCGGCCTCCACGACCAGGTCCTCGGTGGCCTTGTCCGCCGCGTTGTAGACGCAGGCGACCTTGTTGCCCTCGTAGATCCGGCCCTTGTCGGCGCCGTACGCCTCCATGGAGCCGTGCCAGTCGAGGTGGTCCGGGGCCAGGTTGAGGACGACCGCGGAGTGGGCCCGTACCGAGGGCGCCCAGTGCAGCTGGTAGCTGGAGAGCTCGACGGCGAGCACGTCGTACGTCTCCTCGCCGGTCACCACGTCGATGATCGGCGTGCCGATGTTCCCGACGGCCGCGGTCCGCAGGCCGGCGGCCTTGAGGATCGAGGCGAGCATCTGGGTGGTGGTGGTCTTGCCGTTGGTCCCGGTGATGGCGAGCCAGGGCGCCGCGTCGGGGCCCCGCAGCCGCCAGGCGATCTCCACGTCGCCCACGACGTCCACACCCGCCGCGGCGGCGGCCGCGAACAGTGGGCTGTCGGGCTTCCAGCCGGGCGAGGTGACCACGAGGTCGGTGCCCTCGGGCAGCGACTCGCCCGCCGGGGTGCCGTCGTCCAGGCGTCCGAGGCGGACCTCGATGCCCTGCTGCGCGAGTTCGGCGGCCCGCGCCCGGTGCGCGTCGCCGTCGCCGTTGTCGACGACGGTCACCCGCGCGCCGAGGCCGGCCAGGGCGCGGGCGGCACTGATGCCGCTCACGCCGAGGCCGGCGACGGTGATGTTGCTGCCCTGCCAGGAGGTCACTTTTCGGCTGCCCATCCCGCGTAGAAGAGACCGAGACCCACGATGACGCACATGCCCTGGATGATCCAGAAGCGGACCACGACAAGGACTTCGGACCAGCCCTTGAGTTCGAAGTGGTGCTGGAGCGGCGCCATCCGGAAGACGCGCTTCCCGGTCAGCTTGAAGGAGCCGACCTGGATGACGACCGACAGGGTGATGAGGACGAACAGACCGCCGAGGAGCGCCATCAGGAACTCCGTGCGGGAGCAGATCGCCAGACCGGCGAGCGCGCCGCCGAGGGCCAGCGAGCCGGTGTCACCCATGAAGATCTTGGCGGGCGAGGTGTTCCACCACAGGAAGCCGAAGCAGGCGCCCATCAGGGCGGAGGCGACGACCGCGAGGTCCAGCGGGTCGCGCACCTCGAAGCAGGCGGCCGGATTGGTCAGGGTCTGCGCGTTGACGCAGGACTCCTGGTACTGCCAGACGCCGATGAAGGTGTAGGCGCCGAAGACCATCACGGCGGCGCCGGTGGCCAGGCCGTCCAGACCGTCGGTCAGGTTCACGCCGTTGGACATGGCCAGGATCATGAACAGCGCCCAGACCACGAACAGCACCGGGCCGATCGACCAGCCGAAGTCCGCGACGAACGACAGCCTGTCGGAGGCCGGGGTCAGCCCGCGCGAGTCCGAGAACTGGAGCGCGAGCACCGCGAAGGCGATGCCGACGATCAGCTGGCCGGCCATCTTCGCCTTGGCCCGGAGGCCCAGCGAGCGCTGCTTGACGATCTTGATGTAGTCGTCGAGGAAGCCGACCAGGCCCATGCCCGCCATCAGGAACAGGACGAGCAGGCCCGAGAAGGTCGGCTCGCTGGACGTGATGACCTTCGTCAGGGCGTAGGCGACGAGCGTCGCCAGGATGAAGGAGATGCCGCCCATGGTGGGCGTGCCCTTCTTCCCGGCGTGGCCGCGGGGGCCGTCGTCGCGGATGAACTGGCCGTAGCCCTTGCGGGCCAGGCCCTTGATCAGCAGCGGGGTGCCGATGAGCGTGAGGAAGAGTCCGATGACTCCCGCGAACAGGATCTGCCTCATCGGCCGGCGACCTCGCCCTCGCGCTCCAGCAACGCCAGCGCGACCCGCTCCAGGCCGATCGACCTGGAAGCCTTCACCAGCACGACGTCACCCGGGCGCAGTTCACTGCGCAACAGGTCGACCGCCGCCTGCGCGTCGGACACGAGCACCGACTCCTCACCCCACGAACCCTCGTTATATGCGCCCAGTTGCAGCCAGGACGCTTCCCTGCCCCCGACTGCGACGAGCTTGCTCACGTTGAGCCGGACGGCAAGCCGTCCCACCGCGTCGTGCTCCGCCAGCGATGCGTCACCGAGCTCGGCCATCGGGCCGAGCACCGCCCACGTACGTCCCCCGTTCGCCCTGGCGGCGCCGCCCATCGCGGCAAGTGCGCGCAGAGCGGCCCGCATGGACTCGGGATTCGCGTTGTAGGCGTCGTTGACGATCGTGACGCCGTCCGCCCGCTCGGTGACCTCCATCCGCCACCGGGACAACGTGCCCGCCCCGGAGAGCGCGGTGGCGATCTCGTCGACGGACATGCCCAGTACGTGGGCGACGGCGGCCGCGGCGAGCGCGTTCGACACGTGGTGCTCACCGTACAGCCGCAAGGTCACATCACTGCACCCGGTCGGTGTGCGGAGTGTGAAGGAGGGCTGTCCCGAGGGCGTCATCCGTACCTCGGTGGCCCGGACTTCGGCGTCCTCGGCCTCCCCGAAGAGGACCGTACGGGCCTTCGTGCGGGCGGTCATCGCGCGCACCAGGGGGTCGTCGGCGTTCAGTACGGCGATTCCGCCGTCGGCCTCGGCCGGCAGGGCCTCCACCAGCTCGCCCTTGGCCTGCGCGATCTGCTCGCGGCCGCCGAACTCGCCGATGTGGGCGGTCCCGACGTTCAGGACGAGGCCGATCCGAGGCGGGGTCAGGCCGGTGAGGTAGTCGATGTGGCCGATCCCGCGGGCGCCCATCTCCAGTACCAGGTGCCGGGTTTCCTCTGTGGCCCTCAGGGCGGTGAGCGGCAGGCCGATCTCGTTGTTGAGGGAGCCGGGCGTCCACACGGTGGGCGCGTGGGCCTGGAGCACCTGGGCGATGAGGTCCTTGGTGGAGGTCTTCCCGGCGGAGCCGGTCAGGGCCACCACGTCGGTGCCCAGGCGCTCGACGACGGCCCGGGCGAGGGCGCCGAGCGCCTTCTCGACATCGGGGACGACGATGGCGGGCACGCCGACGGGCCGGGCCGAGAGCACGGCCGCGGCGCCGGCGTCGACCGCGCGAACCGCGTAGTCGTGGCCGTCGACGTGTTCGCCCGCGAAGGCGGCGAACAGGCTGCCGGCCTCCGCCTGGCGGGAGTCGATGACGACGGGCCCGGTGATGCGGACGGACGGATCCGGTATGTCGTGGGGCCGCCCGCCGGTGATGTCGGCGATCTCGGCGAGGGAAAGGGCGATCACTGGTTCACCTCGGCCTGTCCATGGCTGTGCTGCGCTGTCTCGATCGCGGTGCGGAGCACCGCGCGGTCGTCGAAGGGCCGTACGACGCCCGCGGTGTCCTGACCCTGCTCGTGGCCCTTGCCGGCGACGAGCACGGTGTCGCCCGGCTCGGCGCGCGCGACGGCGGCGGCGATGGCCGCGGCCCGGTCGGCGTCGACGAGGACGGTGCCCCGTTCGGCCGGCGGCACGGACACGGCGCCTTCGAACATCGCGGCGAGGATCGCGAGGGGGTCCTCGGAGCGCGGGTTGTCGGAGGTCAGGACGGCGGTGTCGGCGAACCGGGCGGCCGCCGCGCCCATGGGGGCGCGCTTGGTGGTGTCGCGGTCGCCTCCGCAGCCCAGGACGATGTGGAGCCTGCCGGTGGTGACCTCGCGCAGCGCGCGCAGGACCGATTCGACGGCGTCCGTCTTGTGCGCGTAGTCCACGACCGCCAGGTACGGCTGGCCCGCGTCCACCCGCTCCAGCCGGCCGGGGACCCCGGGGACCGCCGCGACGCCGTCGGCGGCGGTCTGCGGGTCGATCCCGGCGGCGGCGAGGGTGACGATCGCGGCGACGGTGTTGGCGACGTTGAACGGGCCGGGCAGCGGGGCCGTGGCCCGTACGCGCTGTCCGTCCGGCCCGGCCAGGGTCAGGGTGGAGTCCATGTGGCCGCTGACCACGTCCTCGGCGCGCCAGTCGGCGGCCGGGTCGCCGGCGGCGGAGAAGGTGACCACCGGGATCGCCGACTCCTTGGCGAGGCGGCGGCCGTACTCGTCGTCGATGTTGACCACGCCGACGCGGGCGCGGCGCCCGGTGAAGAGCTGCGCCTTGGCCTGGAAGTAGTCCTCCATGTCGGAGTGGAACTCCATGTGCTCCGGGCTCAGGTTGTTGAAGACGGCTACGTCGAAGACGCAGCCGTCGACCCGGCCCAGCACCAGGGCGTGGCTGGAGACCTCCATGGCGACGGCCTCGACCCCGCGTTCGCGCATGACGGCGAAGAGGGCCTGGAGGTCGGTGGCCTCGGGGGTGGTGCGCTCGGACTTGATGCGCTCGTCCGCGATGCGCATCTCGACGGTGCCGATGAGTCCGGTCCGGCGTCCGGCGCCGCGCAGTCCGCCCTCGACCAGGTAGGCGGTGGTGGTCTTGCCGGAGGTGCCGGTGATCCCGATCTGGAGGAGGCCCTCACCCGGGCGGCCGTAGATCGTGGCGGCCAGTTCGCCCATCCGGCCGCGCGGGTCGGCGACCGAGAGGACCGGCAGCCCGGTCGCGGCGGCGCGGTCGGCTCCGGCCGGGTCGGTCAGCACGGCCGCGGCGCCGAGGGCGGCCGCCTGCGTGGCGAAGTCCGCGCCGTGCAGCCGGGCACCCGGCAGGGCCGCGTACAGGTCGCCGGGGCGCACGGCACGGGAGTCGTGCGTGATGCCGGTGATCTGCGGCTCCGCCGCGGCGGGGGCTGCGATGCCCAGCACGGTGGCCAGCTCGCCCAGGGGGATCGGGCGGACGGACTCGGGCCTGGGGGCTCCCGGCGGCGCTGCCGGGGCGGCGTTCTGGGCGGTTCTGGGCTGATCAGCGTGGGACACGGCGGTGAGCGTACCGGGCGCGGCGGGCCGGTCGCGAAGCGAGGGCCCGGCCTCGGTGCCGGGGACCGGGCGGTTCCCGGGTTTCGGGGTGATCGTTGTCACTGGTGGTGCCTCACGCTCTTGTGGCGGGCCGGCGGGCGGGCGGTCACTGTCAGGGCTGCGGATTGGGCGGGGTACTGGCCGGGGCCCCTTGCTCGTAGGTGACCGGGAGCCCGGCGGGGGCGGTTCCGGTGGGGGCGACCTGGAGGGTCTTGAGGGCGAACTCCATGACCTTCTTGTAGATGGGCCCGCAGATCTGACCGCCGAAGTAGCTGCCCTTCGTGGGGTTCTGGATGGCGCAGTAGACGGTGATGCGGGGGTTGTCGGCGGGCGCGAAGCCGGCGAAGGAGGCGGTGTAGCCCTTGTAGCGGCCGGTGGCCGGATCCACTCGGTTGGAGGTGCCGGTCTTGCCGCCGACCCGGTAGCCGGGGATGCGGGCCTTGGTGCCGGTGCCGTCCTGGTCGTCGACCACCGATTCGAGCATCTGCGCGAGGGTCTTGGCGGTGTCCGGGCTGACCACGCGGGTCTGCGCGGGGGCCGGGGCGGGGGTGAAGCGGCCGTCGGGGCCCTTGGTGCCGCGTACCAGGGTCGGCTCGATCCGGACCCCGCCGTTGGCGATGGTCGAGTACACGGAGGCCGCCTGCATGGCGTTGAGGGACAGTCCCTGGCCGAAAGGGATCGTGTACTGCTGGGAGGTGGACCAGTCCTCGGGCTTGGCGAGGATGCCGCGGGACTCGCCGGGGTAGTTCAGGCCGGTGGGCCGGCCGATGCCGAACTTGGTCAGGTACGAGTGGAGGACCTTGTTGGCCTCGGACTGGGTGGGGCCGAGCTGGCCGGTGGCCAGGATGGTGCCGATGTTGGAGGACTTGGCGAGGACCCCGTTGAGGGTCAGGTACCAGGTCGGGTGGTCGACGTCGTCCTTGAACAGGCGGTCGCCGCGGTGCAGCCGGTTCGGGACTTCGACGTGCGTCTCGGGGGTGGCCTTCTTCTCCTCCAGTACGGCGGCCATCGACATCACCTTGGCGGTGGAGCCGGGCTCGTACACGTCCTGGAGCGCCGCGTTGCCCATGGCGGCGGAGCTGGCCCTCGTCAGGTCGTTGGGGTCGAAGCCCGGGGCGTTGGCCATGGCGAGGACCTCGCCGGTGCGGGTGTCCTGGACGACGACGTAGCCGCGGTCGGCCTCCGACTTGGCGACCTGCTCGGTGATGGCGCTCTGCGCCGCCCACTGGATGTCGCGGTCGATGGTCAGCTCGATGTCCTCGCCGGGTACGGCGGGCTTCTCGCTGGAGCCCGCGGTGGGCACGCGGCGGCCGCCGGACTGGGCGTAGGTGAGCTCGCCGTCCTTGCCGGCCAGCTTCTTGTCGAGGGAGGACTCCAGGCCGCCGCCGCCCTTGCCCTCGGCGTTCACGTAGCCCAGTATCCCGGCGGCCAGGTCCCCGCCCGGGTACACGCGCTTGCTGCTGTTCTCGTTGAACACGCCGGACAGGACGTTGGCGCCGGGGCCGTTGTTCTTCCGGTCGGCCTCGGCCTTGTCGGCGAAGACCCGCTTGAGGTCCTTGATCTGGTTCCAGACCTGGGGGGTCTGGCGGCGGGCCAGGACGACGTAGCGGGTGTTCTTGGTCTTCAGGCGCTCGGCGAGTTCCTTGGCGTCCTTGCCGAGGATGGGCGCGAGGAGGGCCGCGGCCTGCTCGGGGGCGTCCGGGGCCTTGCTGTCCTGCGGCGTGAACATCTTGGGGTCGGCCGTGATGTCGTACGCGTCCACGCTGGTGGCCAGTGCCACGCCCTTGCGATCGGTGATCTCCCCGCGTTCGGCGGCCAGGGTGTAGCTGGCGAAACGGTTCTCGGAGGCCTTGGCGGAGTACGCGGAGGCGTCGACGGCCTGCACCTGCAGGAGCCGTACGACGAAGGCCAGCATGACCAGGGTCAGCCCGACGCTGACCAGGCGCAGCCGGGGCTTGGGCTTGCCCAGCCGGATGGTGTGCGGGGTGCGGGACGCGGCGGGGCGGCGGGTGGCCGGGCGCGTGGCGGGGCGGCTCGTGGGCCTGGCGGCCGGCCGCGCGGTGGCCCGCGCGCGCTCGCCGCCCGGCCGGGGTCTCCCGGGCCCGGGTACCCGCCGGCGCGGCGGATCCTGGGGGCTCACGCCCGTGCTCCGCGGTGGTGCCCGTACGCGGCGTTACGGCCACCCTCCGGCGGGGCCGGGTTCGCCGGGCGGAGGCGACCGCGCTCGGGCCCGGCGGGCCGGATCGCCCGCAGGGCGATTCCGGCCCCGCCGACGGTCGAGGCGCGGGTCCGGGCGGAGGCCGGTGTCCCGTTCAGCACTTCGTCACCTGCCTGGAGTCTGGTTGGGCTGCTGAGCGCCGGCGGCCGGGGCCGCGGAGCCCGAGGGGTTCGGGGTGGCCGCCGGCGCCGACGGGGAGACCGGGACCGAGACCGGGGTGTTCGGCGGGGGCCCGCTCGGGGAGGCCGGCGGGGAGGGGGGCGGGGGCTCCGCCGCGGGGGAGGCGGTACCCGTGACCTTGCCGTCGGGGCCGATGAAGACGGGGCTGCCGCCGGGCACCAGGCCCAGCTCGTGCGCCCGCCGCTGGAGCGCGTCGGGGGCCGAGTAGCCGTCCACGTCCCGCTGCAGGGCCTGTTCCTCGTCCGTCAGGGCGGTGGTCTCCTTCTTCAGCCTGCTCAGCTGGAAGGAGCCCTCGTTCAGCGCCGAGTTCAGCAGCAGCAGGCTGATCAGCCCGCCGGCGAGCAGCGCCACCACCAGCAGGACGAACGGCGTCCGCGCCGCCTGCCCGGCCGGGCTGCCCGCCAGGGCCCGCCCGAGCCGTCCCCCGCGTTTGTTCACAGCCGCGCCTCCCGGATGCGTTCGACTCCGCGGAAGCGGGCCGGCGCCGCCCGCCGGTTCTCCGCGATCTCCTCCTCCGTCGGCAGCTCCGCACCGCGCGTCAGCAGCTTCAGCTTCGGCTGGTACTTCTCGGGAACCACCGGCAGTCCCGGCGGGGCCGTCGAGGCCGCGCCCGCCGCGAACACCTGCTTGACCAGCCGGTCCTCCAGCGAGTGGTACGAGAGCACGGCGATCCGGCCGCCGACCGCGATCCGGTCCACGGCCGCCGGAATGGCCCGCTCCAGGCCCGACAGCTCGCCGTTGACCTCGATCCGCAGTGCCTGGAAGGTCCGCTTGGCCGGGTTGCCGCCGGTCCGCTTCGCCGCCTGCGGCAGGGCGTCGCGGATCAGCTCGACCAGACGTGCGCTGTTGGAGAAGGGCTCCTTGTCGCGCTCGCGGACGACCGCCGACACGATCCGCTTGGCCTGCTTCTCCTCGCCGTACTGGCGCAGGATCCGGACGAGCTCGCCCGGGGCGTAGGTGTTGAGGACCTCGGCGGCGCTGATGCCCGTCGTCTGGTCCATCCGCATGTCCAGCGGCGCGTCCTGCGCGTACGCGAACCCGCGGTCGGCCTCGTCCAGCTGCATGGAGGAGACCCCGAGGTCGAAGAGGATGCCCTGCACGGCGGGGATGCGCAGGCCGTCCAGCACTTCCGCCAGGTCGGCGTAGATCGCGTGGACGAGGGTGGCCCGCTCCCCGAAGGGTGCGAGGCGCTCGCCGGAGAGCCGCAGGGCCTCCTTGTCGCGGTCGAGGCCGATCAGGTGCGCCTCCGGGAACCGGGTCAGCAGGGCCTCGCTGTGGCCGCCGAGGCCGAGGGTGCAGTCGACGACGACCGCCCCGGGCCTCTCCAGCGCCGGGGCCAACAGGTCCAGGCACCGCTGGAGCATCACCGGGACATGTCGGGACTCGCTAGTCAAAGCGCCCTCTCAGATAACGGCGCGGCACCCGTACACAGCCGTACGTACGCGCCGCGCACGCGGTTTTTTCCAGTTTTTCCGGGGTCCGGACGGCCCTGCGGGGCCGGGCTCCGGCCGGTTCGCGTCACTTTAGTGCAACGGTCGCCGCGGTCAACGAACCGCCCCGCGCGCCGTGCTCCCCTCTCCCGGCGAACCGGCAAATGGTGCGAATCACCCGGACGGCCGCCCCCGCCCCACCCCTGTGGGTTAGCTCACAACACGGTTCGTTGACGTTCTTTGTCCACCCTCACTCGCTGCTCATGCGAGCTGTGACCACTAACGTCGTATCCATGACGACTTCCGCACCTGTGCCCTCCGACTCCGCCCCTCAGGCCACGCGCGTCCGCTCCGTCACCGACCGTCTGGTGGAGGCGAACCAGGCGTACGCCGCGAAATTCACCGACCCCGGCATGGACGCCCGTCCCGTCCTGCACGTGGCCGTCGTGGCCTGTATGGACGCCCGCCTCGACCTGCACGCCGCCCTCGGCCTGGAGCTCGGCGACTGCCACACCATCCGCAACGCGGGCGGAGTGGTCACCGACGACACCATCCGCTCGCTCACCATCAGCCAGCGCGCCCTCGGCACCCGCACGGTGATACTCATCCACCACACCGGCTGTGGCCTCGAAAGCCTGACCGAGGACTTCCGGCACGAGCTGGAGGACGAGGTCGGCCAGCGCCCCGCCTGGGCCGTGGAGGCCTTCCGCGACGTCGACCAGGACGTCCGCCAGTCCATGCAGCGGGTCCGGACGAACCCGTTCCTCCCCCACAAGGACGATGTGCGAGGCTTCGTCTTCGACGTGCACACCGGGCTGCTGCGGGAGATCGATCCCACCTCGTGAGTGACACCGGGCCGTAACGCCGTCAAGAATGCGGGGAGACGTCACCCGGACACCCTCCGGGCCGGTGTCCGTATTTGGGGTGGGCCGGTGATGCGCCAAGGGGCGTCGGCCCTGAGAAAGGGCCGAGGAGAACCAGGTGACCACGTATGACGACCGAGCGAGCCTCGCGGATCTGACCAGCACGGCGGAGCGGGTGCGCCACTCGGTCGAGAGCGTGATCGAGGGCAAGCCCGAGGTCGTCCGCCTCGCGCTCACCGTGCTCCTCGCCGAAGGACACCTGCTGATCGAGGACGTCCCCGGCGTCGGCAAGACCATGCTCGCCAAGACGCTGGCCAAGTCCATCGACTGCTCGGTCCAGCGGATCCAGTTCACTCCGGACCTGCTGCCCTCCGACATCACCGGCGTCAGCATCTACGACCAGCAGCGCCGCGAGTTCGAGTTCAAGCCCGGCGCGATCTTCGCGCAGATCGTCATCGGCGACGAGATCAACCGCGCCTCCCCCAAGACCCAGTCCGCACTGCTGGAGTCGATGGAGGAGCGCCAGGTCACGATAGACGGCACCACCTACGCCCTGCCCAGCCCCTTCATGGTGGTCGCCACCCAGAACCCGGTGGAGATGGAGGGCACCTACCCCCTCCCCGAGGCCCAGCGCGACCGCTTCATGGCCCGCGTCTCCGTCGGCTACCCCAGCCCCGAGGCCGAGCTCCAGATGCTCGACGTGCACGGCGGGGCCTCCCCGCTCGACGACCTCACGGCCGTCGCGCACGCGCACGACATCGTCAAGCTCATCGACGCCGTGCGCGAGGTGTACGTCGCCGAGCCCGTCCGGCGCTACGTCGTCGACCTGGTCTCCGCCACCCGCAGCCACCCGGACCTGCGCCTGGGCGCCTCCCCCCGCGCCACCCTGCACCTGCTGCGCGCCGTGAAGGCCTCCGCCGCCCTGTCCGGCCGGGACTACGTCCTGCCCGACGACGTCCAGGCGCTGGCCGGCCCCGTCCTCGCGCACCGCCTGCTGCCCACCGCGCAGGCCCAGCTGAGCCGGCGCACCGCCGAACAGGTCGTCGCCGACATCCTGCAGCGCACCCCCGTCCCCGCCGCGCACCCCCGCGGCGGCGAGACCCCGCCCGGCGCCGGCATCCGGGGCTTCTGATGAGCGCCGGTGCCCCGCGCGGCGCCGGCGGCCGGGGCGGCGGCGGGTTCGGCGGACTGCGCACGTCGCTGTCCGGGCTGACCACCCGCGGCCGGTCCTTCCTGGCCGCCGGGGCCGCCGCCGCCGTGTGCGCGTACATGCTCGGCCAGGGCGAACTGCTCCGGGTCGGTCTGCTGCTCGCCGCCCTGCCGCTGATCTGCGTGTACGCCCTGCACCGCACCCGACACCGGGTCACCGGCAACCGCCGGCTGACCCCGGTGCGGGTGCCCGCCGGAGCCGAGGCGCGCGTACAGCTGCGCATGGACAACGTCTCCCGCATGCCCACCGGGCTGCTGATGCTCCAGGACCGCGTGCCCTACGTCCTCGGGCCCCGGCCCCGCTTCGTCCTGGACCGGGTCGAGCCCGGCGGACGGCGCGAGGTGTCCTACCGGGTCCGCTCCGACCTGCGCGGCCGCTACCCGCTGGGCCCGCTCCAGCTGCGCCTGACCGACCCGTTCGGGCTCGTCGAGCTGACCCGTTCCTTCAGCACGTACGACACCCTCACCGTCGTCCCGCGCACCGAGGCCCTGGCCCCGGTCCGGCTGACCGGCGAGTCCTCCGGCTACGGCGACGGCAGCCGGCGCTCGCTGGCCCTGGCCGGCGACGACGACGTGATCCCGCGCGGCTACCGGCGCGGGGACGACCTGCGCCGCGTGCACTGGCGCTCCACCGCCCGCTACGGCGAGCTGATGGTGCGCCGCGAGGAACAGCCGCAGCGCAGCAAGGCCACCGTCCTGCTGGACACCCGCCGCCTCGGCTACGAGGGCGCGGGGCCCGACTCCGCCTTCGAGTGGGCCGTCTCGGCGGCCGCCTCCGCCCTGGTGCACCTGCTGGAGCAGGGGTTCTCCGTACGGCTGCTGACCGACACCGGGACCTGCGTGCCCGGCGAGGGCGGCGGGTTCTCCTCCGGCGGCCAGGAGTCCGCGGAGGCGGCCGGGCTGCTGATGGACACGCTCGCGGTGGTCGGGCACTCCGACGGCGCCGGGCTCTCGCGGGCCTACGACGCGGTGCGCGGCGGCGGGGGCGGCGGCGGCGGCTTCGGCGGAGCGGGCGGCGACGGGCTCCTCATCGCCTTCCTCGGGGACCTGGACGACGCACAGACCGAGCTGGCGGCCAAGATGCGCCAGCGCAGCGGGGGCGCGGTGGCGTTCGTACTGGACTCCGCGGCCTGGACCGGCCGTCCCCCGGGCGGCGCACAGTCGCTGGCCCGGCTGCGCGACGCGGGCTGGACGGCACTGGCCGTCCCGCCCGGGGTGGCCTTCGGGGAACTGTGGCGGCAAGCCGGGAACGCCCCGCTCGCCGGCGGCACTGCGGGGGGTTGGGGATGAGCGGGCGGGCGAGACTGACGCTGTTCGCGGTACTGGCGACGCTGCTCACCTCCTGGTCGCTGGTCGGGCTGGTGGACTCGGCGGGCTGGCTGCTCCAGGCGGCGCTGCTGCTCTGCGTACAGAGCGCGGTGGGCGCAGGGGCGCGGCGGGTGCCGGTGGCCGGCGCGCTGACCGTGGCCTCGCAGGCACTGGTGTCGCTGCTGCTGCTCGCGTTCCTGTTCGCGGGGAAGGGCGAGTCCACCGGGGACGGGCCGCTGGCCTACCTGGTGACGGACTTCGGCGCGCTGTTCCGGCGGGGCGTCATGGACGTGGGCGAGTTCGCGATCCCGGCGCCGCTCACCGACGGCATCCGGCTGCTGCTGGTGTCCGGGGTGCTGCTGGTCGGGCTGCTGGTGGACATGCTGGCGGTCACCGTGCGGACCGCCGCTGCGGCCGGGCTGCCGCTGCTCGCGCTGTACTCGGTGGCCGCGGGGCTGTCGGGCGGCGGGGAGTCGTCCTGGTTCACGTTCCTGCTGGCGGGCTGCGGCTACCTGTTGCTGCTGCTGGCCGAGGGCCGCGACCGGCTGGCCCAGTGGGGCCGGGTGTTCGGCGCGGCCCCGAGCGGGCGGGTGTCGGCCGCCTCCGGGTACGGGAGCGGCGCGGGCGGCGGCGGTCAGGCCGTCTCCCCCGTGCGCACCGGCCGGCGGCTCGGCGCGGTCGCGCTGGGCCTGGCCCTGGTGGTGCCCGCGGTGCTGCCCTCGCTCGGCAGCGGCCTGCTCGGCACACCGGGCGACGGCGACGGCTCGGGGAGCGGCGCGGGCGGGCAGATCCAGGCGGTCAACCCGCTGGTCTCGCTCCAGAGCAGCCTGAACGCGCAGGACAACCGGGTCGTGCTGAAGTACCGGACGGACAGCCCGCAGCTCGGCGAGCAGTACCTGCGGATCCTGGCGCTGGACGAGTTCAACGGCGTCAAGTGGGAGGCCTCCGGGCGCGCCCTGACCGACGTGCCGGCGCGGCTGCCGAACCCGCCCGGGCTCGGCGAGGAGGTGCGCGGCGGCGCGGTCGAGGTACGGACGAGCCTGTCGTCCTCCGAGACGTACGCCCAGCGCTACCTGCCGATGCCGTACCCGGCGACGGGCGTGGACATCGGCGGGAAGTGGCGGTTCGAGCCGGTCGGCCGCACCCTGGTCGGCGACCAGCTGGGCAAGGACAAGTTCCAGAACGTCCAGGGCGCGCAGTACACCGTACGGAGCCTGCTGCTGCGGCCGACGGCCGAACAGCTGCAGACGGCGCCGGCTCCGAACCCGGCGATCCGCGACGAGTTCACGAAGCTGCCGGACAACCTGCCGCCGGTGGTCGCCGAGACGGCCCGGCGGGTCACGCAGGGCGCGAAGGACAACTACGCGCGTGCGGTGAAGCTCCAGGACTACTTCGCCGTGAACGGCGGATTCCGCTACGACACCAAGGTGTCCTCCGGCACGGGTTCGCAGGCCATCGCCCGCTTCCTGGCGGACAAGGAGGGCTTCTGCATCCACTTCGCGTTCTCGATGGCCTCCATGTCCCGCTCGCTCGGGATCCCGGCGCGGGTGGCGGTCGGGTTCACCCCCGGCGCGAAGCAGTCCGACGGCAGCGTGAACGTCTCGATGCGCGACGCGCACGCGTGGCCGGAGCTGTACTTCGAGGGAGTGGGCTGGACTCGGTTCGAGCCGACCCCGCGCTCGGGCATCACCGTTCCGGACTACAGCCGCCCCGAGACCCCGCAGATCCAGCCGACGGCCCCGACCGCGGCGCCTTCGCAGAGCTCGGCCGCGCCGGCGCCGGCGCCGACGAAGTCGGACGACTGCACGCCCGCCCTGAAGAAGCTGGGCGAGTGCGGGGGCCCCGCGCTCAAGCAGGACGCCGGCTCGGGCGGCGGACCGTCGCTGACGGCCGTGCTCGTCTGGACCGCGGTCGGCCTGGCCGCGCTCGTCCTGCCACTGCTGCCGATGCTGTGGCGGAGCCGGGTCCGGGCCCGCAGGCTGGGGGCGCACGAGGTGCTCGCGGCCTGGCAGGAGCTGGGCGACGCGGCCTGGGACGTCGGGATCACCCCCGACGGGGCGCGGTCACCGCGCGGCGCCGCGGACCGGATCGTGGAGCTGGGCCGGCTGGAGCCGGAAGCTGCGCGGGCCGTGCTGCGGATCGCGGGCGCGGTGGAGCGGGCGCTGTACGCCCCGCCGGGCGGGCAGGTCGCGTACGACGGGCTGGAGGCGGACGTGTTGGAGGCCCGGGCGGGCCTGCTGGCGGGCGTCTCCCGCGGCGTCCGGCTGCGCGCGCTGCTGCTGCCCCGCTCGGCGGCCCGGCTGCGCTGGGCGGCCGCCGCGCGCTCCTCGGCGGTGACCGGGCGCGGCGCGGCGGCGCTGGACAAGCTCCGGACCGGAGTCCGGGGGCGGCTGCCGCTGCGCGACCGCGGCTAGACAGGAATCCGAATACGTCGATGCGGCGAGGCTCGATCCCCCCGAGCCCCGCCGCATCGACGTTCCACCCCCACCCCCACACGGCGCAGGTCACCGGCCCGCTCCGCCGCCCCGTGTCGGCGGGGCGGACCGGGTTCCTGTCCGTTGCCCCCAGTCTGGCGTCCGCGCAGGTGGGGGCCCATCCGCGCGCGTACTCATTTCCGCGCCTAGGTACGGATACTCAGCCAGTTCTACGCCGCCGCGCCGCCGCGCAGCACCGCCGATCGGGGGACGCTCAGCGGGTCCCGCTGACCCGTCCCCGCAGCAGCAGTGACAGCGCCGAGTGCACGTCGTCCAGGGACCGCTCGCTCTGGAACGACTGCCAGTCGAGGGCCGCCACGAGCACCATCCCCACCAGTGCGGCGGCCGTCAGCGGCACGTCGATCTCCGCGCTCAGCTCACCGCGCTCGACGCCCTCCCGCAGCACCGTCTCCACGACGGCCACCGCCTCCTGGCGCACCACCATCAGGGTGGACTGCCAGGTGCGGTTGGTCCGCCACAGCTCGGCGACGTAGAGCTGGGTGAAGGCCGGGTAGCGGTCGATGAAGACGAGGCCGGCGCGGATCATCGCGTCCAGCGCCTCCACGCGGCTGCCGCCGCGCGCCGCCGTCTCCTGTTCCGCCGTCCGCAGGGACACCGTCAGCAGGCCGACGCCGTGCCGCAGGAGTTCCTCGAAGAGCTCGTTCTTGCTGGCGAAGTTGTAGTAGACGGTGCCCTTGGCCACGCCCGCCCGCTCGGCGATCTCCTCGACCGTCGTCGCGGAGAAGCCCTGCTCCGCGATCAGGGTGACGGCCGCTTCGTAGAGCTTCTGTCTGGTGGCCTGCCGGCGGCCGCCGCCGCTGCCGCTGCCCGCGGTGGCCGCCGTACCGGCGCTGCTGCTTTCCATGGCGCTGATTCTCACAGGTCAACAGCTCTCTACAGGCTCAGTTCCGGGTGCAGCCGGTCCATGGTCCACACCTGCTTGCCGCGGGCGGCCAGCGCGGTGAGCGCCAGGGCGCCCGCCGTGAAGGCGGTCAGGACGACGCAGCCCTGCCAGACCGGGGTGAGGTCGCCGCCGGTGATCAGGCGGCGCAGGCTCTCCACGATGTACGACATCGGCAGGTACGGGTGGATGGCGTTGAAGAAGCCGGGGCTGGTCTCGACGGGGTACGTGCCGCCCGCCGAGGTGAGCTGGAGCATCAGGACGGCGAGGACCAGGATCCGCCCGGCGGCGCCGAACTTGGCGTTGAGCCACTGGACGATGGCCGCGAAGCAGCCGGTGACCAGCATCAGGAACCCGACGGTGAGGGCCGGCCGGGCCGGCTCCAGGCCGAGGCCCCAGTGCAGTACGGACATCAGCGCGGCCACCTGGAGCGCGCCGAGTCCCGCCACGGGCAGCCAGCCGGCGAAGGCGATCCGCCAGGGCGAGGCGCCCGCGGCCAGGGCCCGCCGGTTCATCGGGGCGATCAGCATGTAGGCGACCATCGCGCCGACCCAGAGGGAGAGCGGGATGAAGTACGGGGCGAAGCCGGTGCCGTAGTTGGGCGCCTTGTGCAGGGACTGGTTGGCGAGCTGGACCGGGTCGGCCATCACCTGGGTGCGGGCTTCGCGCTGCTGCTGGTCGTAGTCCGGGATCTTGCCGGCGCCTTCGTGCAGGCCGTCGGCGAGGTCGCGGTTGCCGTCGACGAGCTTGTACATGCCGCCGTCGAGGCGGTGCGCGCCGTCGCCGAGCTTGCCGACGCCGTCGCCGAGGGCGGCGGAGCCGGAGGAGGCGGAGCCGATCCCGGCGTGCAGCTTGACCATGCCGGTGGCGACCTTGTGGGCGCCGGTGTTGAGGGCGTTGGCCTGGGTGACGGCCGACTGGAGGTCGCCGGAGAGGCCGGGGGCCATGGCGGCGAGCTTGCGGGCGTCCTTCTCCAGGTCGGCGAGCTGCTCCTTGAGCTTGGCCAGGTCGCCGCCCGAGTCCTTGACCAGGGCCTCGACGTCACCGGAGAGTTCGGCGGCCTCGGCGGCGAGGTCCTTGAGCCTCTTCTGGTCGGGGCAGGTCGAGGGAAGCGGCTTGGTGGCGGGGGTGACGCAGGTGCGGTTGTAGACGTCGTCGGCCAGGGCAGCGGCCTGCTTGCTGACCCGGGCCGCGGCCGGGGCCTTCTTGGCGAAGGTGTCGAGGTGGTTGTTCACGACCTTGGCGGTGTCGGCGACCAGCTCGGCGCTGTCGGCGAGCTGCTTGGGGTTGTCGACGAGGGGCTTGGCCTTGGCGGCGGCGCGGTTGACCACGTCGGCGACGACCTGGGTGCCGTTGGCGACGTCCCGCGTGCCGTTCTCCAGCTGTCCGGCGGCCGAGTTGAGCTTGCGGAGCCCGCCGGTCAGCTCGCCGTTCTTCTCCTGGGCCGTGTCGAGGCCGTCGGCGAGGGCCTGGGCGCCCTGCTGGGCCTCGCCCGCGCCGTCCTTGAGCTTGTCGGCGCCGTCGGCGGCCTCGGAGGTCTTGTCGTGCAGGTCGGAGAAGGAGACGAAGATCTTGTCGAGGAAGCCGCGGGAGGCGTTGGTGGACGCAGCCGAGCGGACCTCGGAGAAGACGGTGCGCGAGATCGAGCCGACGATGTAGTTGTTCGCGTCGTTGGTGCGCACCTGGAGGGCCCCGGTGGCGGGGTCCGCTCCGGAGCTGGAGGCGATCTTCGAGCTGAAGTCGGCGGGCATGGTGAGGGACAGGTAGTACTTCCCGTCCTCCAGCCCCTTCGCGGCCTCCTCGGCGCTCACCTCGCGCCAGTCGAAGGTCTTGCTGTCGTGGAGCTTGCGGGTGATCTCGTCGCCGGCGTCGATCTGCTTGCCGTCCACGGTGGCGCCCTGGTCGGCGTTGACGAGGGCGACGGGGACCTTGTCGAGGCGGCTGTACGGGTCCCAGAAGGACCACAGGTACAGCGCCCCGTAGAGCAGCGGCAGCAGGAGCAGCGCGACGAGAGCGGCCCGGGGCAGCTTCCCCCGCCCGAACCGCTTCAGCTCAAGCGCGGCCAGCTTCGGCGAGCGCATCGTCCGCCCCCTTCGTGTCTTCGTCGGACTCTTCGGATACTTCGGATACTTCGGGTTCGTCAGTGGTGGTGCCCGTGTCCGCGGGGGTCGTCCGCAGGACCGTCACGCCTTCGGGGGCCCCGCTGCACACCGCGAGGACGGTGGTCCCGCGGGCGGCGATGGAGCGGAGCAGGGCCCAGGCCTCGGTGCGCTCGGCGTCCGACAGCTTGAGGTCGAGGTCGTCCACGGCCAGCAGCCTCGGCGACCCCAGCAGGGCGATGGCCAGCGACAGCCGTACGGCCTCCAGGCGCTCCAGGTCCCGTACGGAGGTGCGCGGGCCCTTGGGCAGGGTGGCCAGGTCCAGTCCGGCGGCGGCCAGCGCGGCGTCGACGCGGGCCTCGGAGGAGGCGCGGCGCTCGGTGCGCCGGCCCAGCAGGGCGCGGAACGGGCCGTCGTAGCGGCGCTGGAGCAGTGCGCCCTCGCGCAGCTGCTCGGCGACGGTGAGGGCCTGGTCGAGGTCGTTGACCCCGGGGACCGGGCCGAGTGCGGAGATCCGGCGGACCGCGGCCATCTTCTTCGGCAGCGGGTGGCGGCCGACCTCGGCGCGGCCCTCGGTGGGCTTCATCCGGCCGGTGAGGGCGAGGAGGAGGCAGGTCCGGCCACTGCCGGAGGGGCCTTCGACCGCGATGAGCGAGCCGGGCGCCGCGTCGATCCCGATGCCCCGGAAGACCCAGCCGCGCGGGCCCTTGAGTCCGAAGTCCTCGGCTTTCACGGACGCGCCGTGCGGGCTGTCCACGCCGTCCCCCTTCTTTTTGAACTGACCGGTCAGTTCAAAAACTAGCATCCTGGCGGGCATCCGGTACGCGCAGGGGGGAAGTTGACGGGCAGACAGTGGGTGAGATGTCCGAAAACCGCAGGTCAGCGCAATTGTCAGTGGGGCACGTCACGATGGACACACGTACTGACACCCACGGCAAGGCGCCAACACCGCACCACGCAGCAGCGCTCAGCGCGCATCGACAGGAGGTTCGTCATGGCCACACCGTCCCCGTCCCCTGTCCACCCCGTCCCGCGGAAGTCGGCGGCCCCTCCGGCCGCCCTCGACCTGCTCGCCAAGGCCCGCAGCGGCCTGGCCGAAGCCGCCAGGCTGACCCGGCCCAACGAGCGGTACGCCACCGCCCACCTCGCCGCCCTGCGCACCGCCGCGGCCGTGCTCGCCGCGCGCGGACGGCCCGAGCCGGTGAACCCGCGGCGGCGGCCCCGGATCCGCAGTGCGTGGGAGGTGCTCCCGGAGATAGCGCCCGAACTGACCGAGTGGAGCGCGCTCTTCGCCTCCGGCGCGGCCCGCCGGGCCCGGGCCGAGGCGGGCATAGCGGACGCGGCGACCGGGCGGGACGCGGACGATCTGGTGCGGGCCGTCTCGATGTTCCTGCGCCTGGTGGAGCGGATGCTGGAACTCCACGCGCCGGCCGCTCAAGGTCCGCCGCAGACCCTGCCGCATGTCCCGAGGCAATAGGGTGGGGTGAAGACCGCTCACCCAGACCCCGCCGAGGAGCCAACAGCCGTGTCGGACACTTCCCGCCCCCGTGCCTCCCTCCGCACCGCCGTGGTGTGGGAGGTCCTCAGGGAGGCCCTCGACCGCCGGACGAAGGCGACCGGGCGGGACGTGCTGGACGTGCTCGACACGGGCGGCGGCACCGGCAACTTCGCCGTACCGGTGGCCCGCCTGGGCCACCGGGTCACCGTGGTCGACCCCAGCCCGAACGCGCTGTTCGGGCTGGAGCGCCGGGTCTCCGAGGCCGGCGTGGCCGACCTGGTGCGCGGCGTACAGGGCGACGCCCAGGGCCTGCTCGATGTCGTCGACCGCGAGTCGTACGACGTGGTGCTGTGCCACGGCGTCCTGGAGTACGTGGACGACCCGGCCGAGGGCGTGGCCAACGCGGTGGCGGCCCTGCGCCCCGGCGGCGTCCTCAGCCTGCTGGGCGCCGGGCTCGGCGGGGCCGTGCTGGCCCGCGCGCTGGCCGGGCACTTCGCCGAGGCCCGTACGGCGCTCACCGACCCGGCCGGCCGCTGGGGCGGCGGAGACCCGATGCCCCGCCGCTTCACCGCCGAGCAGCTCGGCGAGCTCGTCGGCGGAGCGGGCCTCGCGGTCGGCGCGGTGCACGGCGTGCGGATCTTCGCCGACCTGGTCCCCGGAGTCCTGGTGGACACCGAGCCGGGCGCGGTCGAGGCCTTGCTCCGCCTGGAGGAGGCCGCCGCCGAGCTGCCCGCCTTCCACGCGGTCGCCACGCAACTGCACGTACTGGGCGAGAAGCCCGCCTGATCTGCGGGGCTTCCTGGACGGGGTGGGCCACACACCCTCCGTACCCTCGATCGGCCCCGTATGATCGGGGGCAGTGACCGGCATGCCGGGCGGACCATTGGGGAATAACGCCCCAGTGACCGCTCGCACGGCGGTACGGTTTCGCGCAGCGATTGATGAAAGTGGCGTAGAGGGCGGGTATCACGGGGGCGATTCCCCGCCTATCCTGAAGGGGACCCCTGGTCGCTACCCCCCGCGACCGACGGATGAGGAGGACTCCCGTGCCGCTCTCGGAGCACGAGCAGCGAATGCTCGAGCAGATGGAGCGAGCGCTGTACGCCGAAGATCCCAAGTTCGCGACAGCGCTTGAGGGAAGCGGACTGCGCACGTACACCCGGCGACGGGTCTACCAGGCAGTCGCTGGCATCGTGGTGGGTATCGCGCTCCTCATGACCGGTGTGATCGTCCCGAACGTGCTCTGGATCAGTGTGGTGGGTTTCCTCGTCATGCTGGGCTGTACGGTTCTCGTGGTCACCGGTTGGCGCAAGGCTCCCAAGCCCGGCGAGCAGCCCGCCTCCGGCAGTGCAGGCGGTTCGGCCCACGGCCAGAACCGGCAGCGTCGGTCGATGATGACCCGCATCGAGGAGCGGTGGCAGCGCCGCCGCGACGAACAGGGGCAGTAGGCCCCGCTCGGAACACAGGTGAGGGGACGGCAGCCGGACGGCGGCCGTCCCCTCACCTTTCCGTCTTCCGCCTGCCGGATCATCCGTTCTCCGTCATGATGAGCCGGTGAGTGTGCTCCCCCTGGTCTTCACCAGCGGCTGGGCCAGCGGGATCAACGCCTACGCCGTGGTCCTGCTGCTCGGCATCTTCGGCGCGACCGGTCTGACCGACGAGGTCCCGGCCTCGCTGCAACGCACCGACGTGCTGATCGTCGCGGGCGTGCTGTTCCTCTGCGACTCGGTGGCCGACAAGATCCCCTACGTGGACTCGGTCTGGGACGGCGTCCACACCGTGATCCGCCCGGTGTCCGGAGCCGTCGTCGGCGCGCTGCTGGCCGGGCAGAGCGGGTCGCTCTCCGACATCGCCGCCGGCGCCGTCGGTGGCTCCACCGCCCTGGCCAGCCATTTCGTCAAGGCCGGCACCCGGATGGCGATCAACACCTCGCCCGAGCCCTTCAGCAACATCGCGATGAGCACCGCCGAGGACCTCGGCGTGGGCGGCATCGTCACCTTCGCGATGTTCAACCCCCAGGCCGCCGCGATCATCGCGGCCGTACTGCTGGCCGTCGGCCTGGCCCTGCTGTTCTACCTCTGGACCCGGATCCGCCGCTTCCTGCGCCGCCGGGCCCAGCGCCGCGAGGAGAAGCGCCTCGCTGCCGAGGTGCGCGGGGCCACCGGGGCACCACCCCGCTGAGCCCGCCGGCCTCCCTCGATAGGCTCAGCCGCATGGCACGAATTGCGGTGATCGGCGCCGGGATGGGCGCGATGGCGTCGGCGGCCCGGCTGGCCGTGGCAGGGCACCGGGTGACGGTGTACGAGCGCGGGACGACGTACGGGGGCGCCGTCGGCCGCTTCGAGCGCGACGGCTTCGCCTTCGACACCGGCCCCGGGCTGCTGCACCTGCCCGCCGTCTACCGCGACCTGTTCGTCAAGACCGGAAAGCGGCCGCTGGAGGACTGCGCCCGGCTGGTCCAGGTGGACCCCGCCGTCCGGCACGTGCTCGCCGACGGCCGCGAGGTCACCCTCCCCAACGCCTCGCGCGGCGGCGCCGCCGCCGTCCTCGACCAGGCTTTCGGGCCCGGCGCCGGGGAGCGCTGGAGCGCGGTGCTGGGCCGCGCCCGGGACGCCTGGGACGCCACCCGCCGCCCGCTGCTGGAGGAGCCGCTGCGCCGCGACTGGCAGGTGCTGGGCCGCGACCCGTACCCCGCGCTGCGGGGCAGCGGCCTGCTGCGCAGGCGCCCGCCGACGCTGGCCGAGGTGGCCGCCCGCGAGCTGGGCGGCGACGGCCTCGCGGAACTGCTGACGGCCCGCGTCGGCTCGTACGGGGTCGATCCGGCGACCGCGCCGGCGGCTGCGGCCGTGCTCCCGTACATGGAGCAGACCTTCGGCAGCTGGTACGTGCGCGGCGGGCTGCGTGCGCTGGCCACCGCCGTGTACGAGCGGTGCCTGGAGCGGAAGGTGGCCTTCGTCTTCGGCGTGGACGCGGAGGTACGGGAGGTCCTCGTACGCGGCGGCCGCGCGGCCGGGCTGCTGCTCGCCGACGGCACCGAGGCCGAGGCGGACTTCGTGGTCTGCGGCGTGGACCCCCGGCGGCTCGGCGTGGAGCCGGCGCCCGGCGGCGTCCCGGCCCGCGGGGCGGACACGCCGAGCCGGGTCACGCTGTTCCTCGCCCTGCGCGGCGCCCGCCCCGCGGATGCGGTGCACCGGACCCTGGTCCACTCCCCCGGCGGGCCGGTCACCGTGCTGCGCCCCGACGACCCGGCCACCAGGCCCGACGCCGACCACGAGGCCGTCACCGTGAGCGCCGTCTGCGGCCCGGCGGGCGCTACCGGGGCTCCCGGGGCCGAGGAACTGCTGGAACTCGCCGAGCGGGCCGTACCGGGGCTGCGGGAGCGGCTGCTGTGGCACGAGGTGCGCACCCCCGCCGACATCGAGGCCGCGACGGGCGCGCTGGGCGGCTCGGTGCCCCCGCCGGCCCTCGCGGGGGCCGGCGGCCGGGGCCTGTACCCGGCCAACTCCGCGGCCCTGCCCGGCCTGTACCTCGCGGGCGGCTGGGCGCACCCCGGCGGCGGGCTGGCGCACGCCGGGATGACGGGGGCCCTGGTGTCCGGGCTGATCGTGGAGGGCGCGGAGTTCCGCGGCTCTCAGTAGCGGTACTGCTCGTACCCGCCGGTGTACGGGTAGCCCTGCTGCGGCTGCTGTCCCTGCTCCTGCTCGGGGTAGGGCCGGCCGTACTCGTCGGTGTTGCGCTGCTGCGGGACCCAGACCCCGCCGGGCGGGGTGTCCATGGAGTACTGCTGCTGCTGCGCGGCCGCGTACGGGTCGGGGGTGTACTCGGCGTAGGGGGCGTAGTCGTAGGACTGCTGCGGGGCGACGCCGCCGCCGGTGCCGATGTACGGGTCCGAGTAGGCGGCGTAGACCTGCTGTTCGCCGCCCGCCTGGTAGCCGGCGCTGTAGTCGTACCCGCCGGAGCCGTCCTGGGCCTGGGCCTGGGCCTGGGCCTGGGGGTCGTAGTACGCGGCGTACTGGTGGGAGTCCTGCTCGGCGGCGTTGTACTGCGGGGCGAAGCTCTGGATCCCGTACGACCCGGTGTCCTCGGGCAGCGGCTGCGGGCTGTAGAACTCCCCGGCCCCGGCGGACGGGCCGTCCGCGGCCTGCCGTTCGGCCGCGGGGGCCCCGACGGCCGCGGAGTCGCCCTGCGGGCCGTACTCCTGCTCCGGCCCGGCCTCGGGCTCGTACTCCAGCGCGGTGACCCGGAGCGCGGGCTCCTGGCGCTTGCCGCCCGCGGCCCGGCGCCGGCGGGTCGGCGGCGGCTGCACGACGGGCACGCCGCCGCGGCGCACGGCCCAGCCGGCCACGAAGCCCTTGCGGAAGGAGAGCGTCACCAGGGTCTGGCCCACGGCGAAGGCGGCCGCTCCCGCGGCGATGACGAGTACGGACGGCAGCACCACGCCCGCGACCACGCCGAGGAAGCCGGCGAAGGCGAGCAGGCGCCAGCGCAGCCGGGCCTTGTACTGCATCAGGACCTCGGCAAGCAGCCACAGCGCGACGAAACCGAACGCGATGTAGAGGACCGTCATTCCCATGCATGGCCCCTCTCGGTGCGGACGACCGCCCGGGAGACGGGGGCCGGCCGATCAGGCCCGCTGGTGCAGACCCAGATTCTCGTAGATCTCGAGAGTCGCCGTGGAATTGTTCAGCGTGATGAAGTGCAGCCCCGGGACACCCTCGGACAGCAGCCGCGCGCAGAACTCCGTGGCGAACTCGATGCCAATGGAGCGTACAGCGGCCGGATCGTCCTTGACGGCGAGCATGCGCTCTTTCACAGCAGCGGGGAAGACTGCGTTGCTGAGTTGCGGAA
The DNA here is from genome assembly GCF_040682455.1 of Streptomyces sp. NPDC051183. NCBI lineage: Bacteria > Bacillati > Actinomycetota > Actinomycetes > Kitasatosporales > Streptomycetaceae > Streptomyces > Streptomyces sp. NPDC051183. Next base: position 225,537 of record NZ_JBFBBA010000004.1, on the reverse strand, counting down.
GCCGGTCGAGCTGCTTGACGGCCACAACAGGCATGACCTCGGGGATGATCGGGGTCTCGCAGCCCGCCTTCTCGACGCTGTCGCGCAGCCGCAGATAATTCTCCGGATCGAAGAACATCTGGGTGATCGCGTAGTCGGCTCCCGCACGGCACTTGTCCACGAAGTGCCGGATGTCCGTGTCCCAGTCGTCGGAGCGCGGGTGCATCTCGGGGAAGGCCGCGACGCCGACGCAGAAGTCGCCGGACTCCTTGACCAGCCGGACCAGATCGGCTGCGTAGTGGACGCCATCGGGGTGCGCCACCCACTCGCCCATGGGGTCGCCCGGCGGATCTCCGCGCACGACGAGCATGTTCCGGATGCCCGCGTCGGCGAACTGTCCGATCACGTTGCGCAGCTCGGCGACCGAGTGGTCCACGGCGGTGAGGTGCGCGACCGGGGTCAGGGTGGTGTCGGAGGCGATCTCCTGGGTGGCCTTGACCGTGCCGCCGCGGGTGGAGCCGCCGGCTCCGTAGGTCACGGAGACGAAGCTGGGGGATACCGCCTCGACCCGGCGCAGGGCGTTCCAGAGGTTGCGTTCACCCTTCTCCGTCTTGGGGGCCCAGAACTCGAAGGAGTACGAGCGCCCGGACGCGAGGAGGTCGCGGACCGTGTGTGCACGATCCGACCAGGTGGAAGCGGTACCAAGGGCCATACGGGCAGGTTAGACGCGGCCCGGCGGACACCGAAGCCCAGTCCATCCCTTGGACACGTTTTTGGACACGCCCCGGACGTTCAGCCGCTGACGCGCGCCCGGACCCGCTTGGCCAGGTCGGCCGCGGCCGCGCCCGGGTCGGAGGCCTCGGTGATGGCGCGGACGACGACGACGCGGGTGGCGCCGGCGTCGAGGACCTCGTCCAGATTCGTACCGTCGATCCCGCCGATGGCGAACCAGGGCCGGTCCTGCGCGAGCGCGGCGGTGTACCGGACGAGGTCGAGGCCGGGGGCGTACCGGCCGGGCTTGGTGGGGGTCGGCCAGCAGGGGCCGGTGCAGAAGTAGTCCACGCCCGGCTCGGCGACGGCGGCGTCGACCTCGGACTCCGCGTGGCAGGACCGGCCGATCAGCACGTCCCCGCCGAGGATGGCGCGGGCGGCGGGGACGGGGATGTCGCCCTGGCCGAGGTGCAGGACGTCGGAGTCGATGGCGTGCGCGACGTCGGCGCGGTCGTTGACCGCGAGCAGCTTGCCGTGCCGGCGGGCGGCGTCGGCGAAGACCTGGAGGTGCTCCAGCTCCTCGCCGGCCTCCATGCCCTTGTCCCGGAGCTGGATGATGTCCACGCCTCCGGCGAGCACCGCGTCCAGGAACCGGGGGAGGTCGCCCTGCCGCTTGCGGGCGTCCGTGCACAGGTAGAGCCGGGCGTCGGACAGCTGGGCATTGGCGGACATGGGTACCCCCGGGTGGTAAGCGGTACGCGGTGTACGGGCCGGACGGCGCGTACGCCCCCGCCCGTACACCACGGATGGATCGTGTCTCAGCTCAAGCGCTCAGAGGGCGAGCGCCTGAGCGCGGCGCTTCACCTCCGTGCCGCGATTCTCGCTCAGCGCCTGGGCGGGGGTGCCGGGCAGGGTCGGGTCGGCGGTGAACATCCACTCCAGGATCTCCGCGTCGGAGAAGCCGTCGTCGCGGAGCACCGTCAGCAGGCCGACCAGGCCCTTGACGACCTTGTCGCCGTCGATGAACGGGGCGGGTACCTGGAGGGAGCGGTTCTCGCCGCGGCGCACGGCGAGCAGCTGACCTTCCTTGACCAGCTGGCGGACCCGGGTCACTTCGATGTCGAGCATCTCCGCGATGTCGGGGAGGTACAGCCAGGCGGGGACAAGGGCGTCGATCTTTGCGTCAATCTCGGTCACGGGCACAAGCCTGCCATCTCGGACTCGCCCCCGGTACCCGAGCCGCCCCGTCCGGGTCTCCCCGGCCCCCTCCCGGGGGTCGGGGGGCTGCCGGGGACTACGCCGTGGCCGCCTTGAGGGGCGTGGCGGGGTCGGCGACCTTGGCCGGGTCGACCGCGGCCCCGGACTCGATGAGCTTGCGTCCCTGCGCCAGGTCGCGCGGGCGGCCCACCGACAGCACCGCCACGAGCGCCCCGTCCCGTACCCAGCACACCGACCAGGACGGCTCCGCCGGGTCGCCGCGCCACAGCATGGCGTCGGCCCCGCCGTGGTGGCCGGCGTACTGCACGAACCTCCCGAACTGCTCCGACCAGAAGTACGGCACCGGGTCGTACACCCGTACGGGCTCCCCCGCCAGGATGTTCGCCGCGACGGCCCGGGGGCCCTGCAGCGCGTTGTCCCAGTGGTGCACGAGCAGCCGGGCCCCGTACCGGCCCGACGGGAACGACGCGCAGTCGCCGACCGCGTACACCCCCGGCAGGGAGGTGCGCAGGTGGGCGTCGGCCGTCACCGAGCCGTCCGCGCCCCGCTCGATCCCCGACCCCGCCAGCCACGCCGTCGCCGGGCGGGCCCCGATGCCCACGACCACCGCGCCGGCCGGCAGCTCGCGGCCGTCCGCGAGGAGCACCCGGCCGGCCTCGACCGCGGCCACCTTTGCGCCGGTGAGCAGCTCGGCCCCGGCCTCCCCGTACCAGCGCGCCATCGGGGCCGCGACCTCGGCGGGCAGCGCCCCCGCGAGGACCCGGTCCGCCGCCTCGACCACCGTGACGGCGCAGCCCGCCTCGCGTGCGGCCGTGGTGAACTCGGCGCCGATCCAGCCGGCCCCGACGACCACGACCGCCGGGGCCGAGGCCAGTACCGGCTTCAGCCGGGCCGCGTCGTCCAGGGTGCGCAGCAGGTGCACCCCGGGGACGCCCTCCGCGCCCGGGAGGGTCACCGGTTCGGCGCCCGTCGCCAGCACGAGCACCCCGTACGGGACGGGACCCGCCTCGGTGTCGAGCAGCCGCTCGGCGGCCCGCAGCCCGGTGACCGTCGTCCCCAGCCGCAGCTCGATGCCGAGCGCCTCGAAGTCGATGTCGAACGCCGAGTCCTCGGCCTTGCCGAGCAGCACCGCCTTGGAGAGCGGGGGGCGGTCGTAGGGCTGGTGGGGTTCGGCACCCAGCAGCGTGACGGGGCCGGTGTAGCCCTGCTCCCGGAGGGCAACCGCCGTCTGCACCCCGGCCATTCCGGCGCCCACTATGACGACGCCGCTGTCAGTCTCTTCCGTCTGCTCGCTCACGCCGCCCAGGTTAGGGGGTGGGGGGCGAGACGGGGAGGCAGCCTTACCCGGCTTCGGCGGCGGGGTTAGTCTGGCCACCGTACCTATCGCGGGAGTCCGGGCGCACCGGGCTGAGAGGGAGGCTGGCCGGCCTCCGACCGTACGAACCTGATCCGGGTCATGCCGGCGAAGGGAGGGGCTGGACGCCCATGCACGCATACCGAAGAAGCGGAAAACCGGGATACGACGTCCTCGTCATCGGGGGCGGGATCATCGGCCTGGTCACCGCCTGGCGCGCGGCCCGTACGGGGCTGCGCACCGCGCTCGCCGATCCGGCGCCCGGCGGCGGCGCCGCCCAGGTCGCGGCGGGCATGCTCGCCGCCGTCACCGAGCTGCACTACGGCGAGGAGACCCTGCTCGGGCTGAACCTCGCCTCCGCCGCGCGCTACCCGGAGTTCGCCGCCGAACTCGCCGACGCGAGCGGCGGGCTGGACATCGGCTACCGGGCCTGCGGCACCCTCGCCGTGGCCCTCGACGCCGACGACCGCCTCCACCTGCGCGAGCTGCACGCCCTGCAGCGCCGCTGCGGCCTGGAGTCGGAGTGGCTGACCGGGCGCGAGTGCCGCCGCCTGGAGCCGATGCTGGCCCCGGGTGTCCGCGGCGGCCTGCGCGTGGACGGCGACCACCAGGTGGACCCCCGCCGGCTGGCGGCGGCGCTGCTGGCCGCCTGCGAGCGGGCCGGGGTGGACATCCACCGGGCGGGCGCCGAGCGGCTGCTCGTCACCGCCGACCGGGCCGGCGGTGCGCGGCTCGACGGCGGTACGGAGCTGCTCGCCGACCAGGTGGTGCTGGCCGCGGGCTCGCTCAGCGGCCGGCTGGCCGGCGTACCGGCGCAGGCGGTGCCCCCCGTACGGCCGGTGAAGGGGCAGGTGCTGCGCCTGTCCGTGCCTCCCGCGTACGCGCCGTTCCTGTCCCGGACGGTACGGGCCGTGGTGCGCGGCAGCCACATCTACCTGGTCCCGCGCGAGAACGGCGAACTGGTCGTCGGCGCCACCAGCGAGGAGCTCGGCTGGGACACCACCGTCACCGCCGGCGGGGTCTACGAACTCCTGCGCGACGCCCACGAGCTGGTGCCCGGCATCACCGAGCTCCCGCTCACCGAGACGCGGGCGGGACTGCGGCCGGGCTCACCGGACAACGCGCCGCTGCTCGGCCCGACCGAACTGCCGGGCCTCCACCTCGCCACCGGGCACTACCGCAACGGGGTGCTGCTGACCCCGCTGACCGGGGACGTCATGACGGAGCTGCTGACCACCGGCGAACTGCCGGAGATCGCACGCCCCTTCACCCCGCGCCGCTTCGCCCTCACCCGTCAGGAGTCGTACGCATGACCCTCTCCGTCTCCGTCTCGGTCAACGGCGAGCCGCGCGAGGTCGCCGCCGGCACCACCCTCGACACGGTGGTCGCCGCGCTGACCACCGCCCCGTCCGGGGTCGCGGCCGCGCTCAACGAGACCGTGGTCCCGCGCGGCCAGTGGCCCGCCACCGCGGTGGGCGACGGCGACCGGGTCGAGATCCTCACCGCGGTCCAGGGGGGTTGAGGGGCATGAGCGACGACACCTTCCTGCTGGGCGGCCGCTCCTTCTCCTCCCGCCTGATCATGGGTACGGGCGGGGCCCCGAGCCTGGACGTCCTGGAACGGGCCCTGGTCGCCTCCGGCACCGAACTCACCACGGTGGCGATGCGCCGGCTGGATCCGACGGTCCAGGGCTCGGTCCTGTCCGTGCTCTCGAAGCTGGACATCGCGGTCCTGCCGAACACCGCGGGCTGCTTCACGGCGGGCGAGGCCGTGCTGACGGCGCGGCTGGCGCGGGAGGCCCTGGGTACGGACTGGGTCAAACTGGAGGTCGTCGCGGACGAGCGGACCCTCCTGCCGGACGGGGTCGAGCTGCTGGACGCGGCGGAGGTCCTGGTGGACGAGGGCTTCACGGTGCTGCCGTACACGAACGACGATCCGGTGCTGGCGCGGAAGCTGGAGGACGTGGGCTGCGCGGCGATCATGCCGCTGGGCTCTCCGATCGGGTCGGGGATGGGGATCCGCAATCCCCACAACTTCGAGCTGATCGTGGAGCGGGCCGGGGTCCCGGTGATCCTGGACGCGGGCGCCGGTACGGCCTCGGACGCCGCCCTGGCCATGGAGCTGGGGTGTGCGGGGGTCATGCTGGCCTCGGCCGTCACCCGGGCCCAGTCCCCCGCGCTGATGGCGGCGGCCATGCGGGACGCCGTCTCGGCGGGCCGGCTGGCCTTCCGCGCGGGCCGCATCCCCCAGCGCCGCTTCGCGGACCCCTCCTCCCCGACGGAGGGCCGCGCCGCCCTGGACCCGGAACGCCCGGCGTTCTGACCTCGCGGCGCCCCTGGCGGGGCGGGTGGTTCCAGCCCGTCCGGCGTTCGAGGTCCGGGCCCGGGCGGAGCCCCGCCCGGGGCCCCGCACCGGGCCTCGCGGGCGGCGCGTCGAGCCGGAGAAGTCACAGGTGCGCTGCAAGGGTGGACCACCCGGTCCGGGGGGACATGCCGCGCTCGTAGAATCGGCCGGGTGGATACGACCCTGGAAGACCCCCTCGTCGGGCGCGTGCTCGACGGCCGCTACCGCGTCGACGCCCGCATCGCGGCCGGCGGCATGGCCACGGTCTACCGGGCCGTCGACACCCGCCTCGACCGCGTCCTCGCGCTGAAGGTCATGCACCCGGCGCTCGCCGCCGACGCCGCCTTCGTCGACCGCTTCATCCGCGAGGCCAAGTCCGTCGCCCGCCTCGCCCACCCCAACGTGGTGGCCGTCTTCGACCAGGGCACCGACGGCCCGTACACGTACCTCGCCATGGAGTACGTCTCCGGCTGCACCCTGCGCGACGTGCTCCGCGAGCGCGGCGCCCTCCAGCCGCGGGCCGCCCTCGACATCCTCGAACCCGTCCTCGCCGCGCTCGGCGCCGCGCACCGGGCCGGGTTCGTGCACCGGGACATGAAGCCCGAGAACGTCCTGATCGGCGACGACGGCCGGGTCAAGGTCGCCGACTTCGGGCTGGTCCGGTCCGTCGACTCCGTCACCAACACCACCGGTTCCGTCCTCGGCACCGTCTCCTACCTCGCGCCCGAGCAGATCGAGAACGGCGTCACCGACACCCGCGTGGACGTCTACGCCTGCGGTGTCGTCCTGTACGAGATGCTCACCGGCGCCAAGCCGCACACCGGCGACTCCCCCGCCCAGGTGCTCTTCCAGCACCTCAACGAGGACGTCCCGCCCCCGTCGGCCGCCGTCCCCGGGCTGCCCGCCTGCCTCGACCAGCTCGCCCTGACCGCGACCGCCCGCAACCCCGAGCTGCGCCCCTACGACGCCGCCGCCCTCCTCGGCCTGGCCATCGAGGCCCGCGCGCAGCTCAGCGACGCCGAGCTGGACGCCGTACCGCCGCAGGCGACGGCCGAGGTGCGGACCGCCGCCGAGGACCGCACCAGCGTGATCCCGCGCCCGGTGGCGGACCGGCAGCAGTCCGTGAACCACACCTCCCGGCTGGCGGTGCCGCCGGTCCTGCCCCCCGCCCCGGCCCCGGCGCCGGGCAGGCGGCGCGGACCGCGCCGCGGCACGCTGCTGGTCATCGCGGGCGTCCTGCTGGCCCTGGGTCTCGGTACGGGCGTCTGGTACATCAGCGTCGGCCAGTTCACCCAGGTCCCCAACCTGCTGGGCAAGACCGAGGCGCAGGCCAAGGCCCAGCTGGCCGCCTCGGGCCTCGGCGTGAAGCGGGTCGACCGGAAGTTCAGCGACGCCTTCGACCGCGGGACGGTGATGAACACCGATCCCCCGGGCGGCAAGCGCATCCGCGGCAACGGGGCGGTGGTCCTGACCATCTCCCGCGGCCCCCAGGTCATCCCGGTGCCCGACCTCAAGGGCAAGCCGCTGGAGGCGGCCAAGGCCGAGCTGACGTCCGCCGGTCTGGCGCCCGGGATCGTCACGCAGGCCTTCAGCCAGGAGGTGGCCCAGGGCTCGGTGATCAGCTCCGACCCGGCGGGCGGCCAGAAGCGGGCCCCCGACACGGCGGTCGCGCTGGTGGTGAGCAAGGGCCGGCCGGTGCCGGTCCCGAACGTGTCCGGCAAGGGCGTGGACCAGGCCCGGGCGGCCCTGGAGAGCCTCGGGCTGAAGGTGGAGACGGCTCCCGACCAGGTCAACTCCCCCTCGCCGGCGGGCACGGTCGCGGGTCAGTCGGTCGGCGCCGGCACCCAGGCCGCCGCCGGTGACACGGTGACGCTCACCGTGTCCAAGGGCCCCCGCCAGCTGCCGGTGCCGGACGTGACCGGCCAGGACGTGGACACGGCCCGCAAGGCGCTGGAGGCGGCCGGCTTCAAGGTGAAGGTGGACCGGCCCTTCCTGTCCTTCAGCAACACCGTGGACTCCCAGTCGGTACCGGGCGGCCAGAACGCCCCCGAGGGCGGCACGATCACCATCAGGACCAAGGGGCTGTAAGCGCACGCCATGAGCAATTCAATGGGCCGCAATCCAGTGGGCGGGCACATCCCCGTCGCGGGCGGGCTCGCCTCGGTCGGGATGACGTACGCCCGCGAGATGGGCGCCGAGGCCGTCCAGGTCTTCGTCGCCAATCCGCGCGGCTGGGCCACCCCGGTCGGCAATCCCGCGCAGGACGAGCTCTTCCGCGAGCAGTGCGCGGCCGCTTCCGTACCGGCGTACGTGCACGCGCCGTACCTGATCAACTTCGGCTCGCACACCGAGGCCACGGTGGAGAAGTCGGTGGAGTCGTTGCGGCATTCGCTGCGCCGCGGCCGGGAGATCGGCGCGCTCGGGGTGGTCGTGCACACCGGCTCGGCGACCGGCGGTCGGCCGCGCGAGGCGGCGTACGCGCAGGTCAGGGAGCACATGCTGCCGCTGCTGGACGAGCTGACGCACGACGACGACCCGTTCCTGCTGCTGGAGTCCACGGCCGGGCAGGGTTCCTCGCTGTGTTCGCGGACCTGGGACTTCGGCCCGTACTTCGAGGCGCTCGACCACCATCCGAAGCTCGGGATCTGCCTGGACACCTGCCACATCTTCGCGGCGGGGCACGACCTGGCGGAGCCGGGCGGGGCGAAGCAGACGCTGGACCTGCTGGTGGAGACGGTGGGCGAGGGCCGGCTGAAGCTGGTGCACGCGAACGACTCCAAGGAGGGCGTGGGCGCCCACAAGGACCGGCACGCGAACATCGGCCAGGGCCACATCGGGCGGGACGCCTTCGCCGAGCTGTTCACGCATCCCGCGATGGAGGGCGTGCCGCTGATCATCGAGACGCCGGGCGGCAAGGAAGGACACGCGGCGGACATCGCCCTGCTGAAGGAGCTGCGCGAGCTCGGGTGACCCGTTGAGGAATACCCCAGGGGGGTATACGGTTCTGTCATATCGGCAGAGCCGCTGTACGCCATTCCCACCTGGGGGTCGTCATGGAGCACGAGCACACGCACGAGCACTCACACCAGCACGCACACCAGCACCAGCACGCACACGGGAACCACACGGGCGCCGGCAAGGTCAGCTGGGCCATGGCCGCACGGGCCACCCTCCACTGCCTCACGGGATGCGCCATCGGCGAGGTGCTCGGGATGGTCATCGGCACCGCACTGGGCTGGGGGAACCTGCCGACGATGGCCCTGGCGATCGTCCTGGCCTTCTTCTTCGGCTACGCGCTCACACTGCGCGGGATCCTGGCCGCCGGAGTGGACTTCCGTACGGCCGTCCGGGTGGCGCTCGCGGCGGACACCCTTTCGATCGCCGTCATGGAACTGGTCGACAACGGCGTGATCGCCACATGGCCGGGTGCGATGGACGCACACCTCTCGGAGCCGCTGTTCTGGACCGTGCTCGCCCTCTCGCTCGCCTTCGCGTTCGTCGTGACGACCCCGGTCAACAAGTGGATGATCGGCCGCGGCAAGGGCCACGCGGTCGTCCACCGGTACCACCACTGAACCCCGGGCGGGATCAGAGTTCGGGGCCGTCCCCCGGCTCCTCCTGGTACGAGTAGCGCTGCTCGCGCCAGGGGTCGCCGATGTTGTGGTAGCCCCGCTCCTCCCAGAAGCCCCGCCGGTCGGCGGTCATGTACTCGATGCCGCGCACCCACTTGGGGCCCTTCCAGGCGTACAGGTGCGGGACCACGAGCCGCAGCGGGAAACCGTGCTCGGCGGTGAGCAGTTCACCGCCCTGGTGGGTGGCGAACAGGGCCCGCTCGGAAGCGAAGTCGGCCAGTCGCATGTTGGAGCTGAAGCCGTACTCGGCCCACACCATCACGTGGGTGGCCTGCGGGGCCGGGGGTGCAAGTTCGAGGATCCGGCGGGTGAGCACACCGCCCCACTCGGCACCCGTCATGCTGAACTTCGTCACGCAGTGCAGGTCCGCCACGACCGAGTCGAACGGCAGGGCCGTGAACTCCTCGTGGTTCCAGCAGTGCTTCTCGCCGTCGGCCGTCGCGCCGAATACGCGGAACTCCCAGCGGTCCGGCTTGAACTTGGGCACGGGCCCGTAATGGGTGACCGGCCAGCCCCGCTGCAACCGCTGCCCGGGAGGGAGCTCCAGTTGCTCTGACCCCGGAGATTCCCGGCTTTCCGGCTGACCCATGACTCCATGGTGACAGACTTGCCGGGGTGGTCATGACCAGGTTCGGCCCGATTCGGGCAAGTCACGGCAACTCCCACTAAGGAGGCACTTACTGGACGGCCCCTTGCGGCGGTGCAAGGATGCGCGCACCTGCCCCGTCACATAGCTGACATTGCCTGGAAGGAGCCTCTGCAATGCAGGGCGACCCCGAGGTCCTTGAGTTTCTCAACGAGCAGCTGACCGGCGAGCTCACGGCCATCAACCAGTACTGGCTCCACTACCGGATCCAGGACAACAAGGGCTGGACCAAGCTCGCCAAGTACACGCGTGAAGAGTCCATCGATGAGATGAAGCACGCGGACAAGATCACCGAGCGCATCCTGATGCTCGACGGTCTGCCGAACTACCAGCGCCTCTTCCACGTGCGGGTCGGCCAGACCCTCACCGAGATGTTCCAGGCGGACCGGCAGGTCGAGGTCGAGGCCATCGACCGCCTCAAGCGCGGCATCGAGGTCATGCGCGGCAAGGGCGACGTCACCTCGGCGCGGCTGTTCGAGGAGATCCTGGAGGACGAGGAGCACCACATCGACTACCTCGACACCCAGCTGGAGCTCATCGAGAGCATCGGTGAGGCGCTCTACATCGCACAGCTGATCGAGCAGCCCAGCTAGACCGGCGCGGACCGCCGGGCCGGGCGACCGACGGGCTAGGCGGCCTCGACCAGAGCCGGCTCCGGCTCCGCGGTCAGGGGGTCGGCGGCGAGCACGGCCGCCGCATTGCCCTTCTCCAGCAGTTCCCGGCGCGGGCAGGCCCCGCGGCCGAGGAGGCCCTGGATGGTCCGCACGCAGGAGCCGCAGTCGGTTCCGGCCTTGGTGGCCGAGGCTATCTGGCGGGGGGTGCAGGCACCGGCGGCCGCGTGATCCTTGACCTGCTTGTCGGTGATCCCGAAGCAAGAGCAGACGTACACGCGGTTCACCTCCCTGAGCGGAATGGTCGAGCGAGCCATCCCCTATTCGGTGAGGCTTACCTAACCCTACCCAAACTTAGGGTTCCCTAAAAGACCCGGATACGGCACTGGGGCGCGGATCACATCGATCCGCGCCCCAGCGCCGTATGAACCTACTGACTGATCCCTACTGGTCGCGGTACATCTCCGCGACCAGGAACGCCAGGTCCAGGGACTGGCTGCGGTTGAGCCTCGGGTCGCAGGCCGTCTCGTAGCGCTGGTGCAGGTCGTCGACGAAGATCTCGTCGCCGCCGCCCACGCACTCGGTGACGTCGTCACCGGTGAGCTCGACGTGGATGCCGCCCGGGTGCGTGCCCAGGTCCTTGTGGACCTCGAAGAAGCCCTTGACCTCGTCGAGCACGTCGTCGAAACGGCGCGTCTTGTGGCCGGAGGCCGCCTCGAAGGTGTTGCCGTGCATCGGGTCGGTGACCCAGACGACGGTCGCGCCCGAAGCGGTGACCTTCTCGACGAGCTCGGGGAGCTTCTCGCGGACCTTGTCGGCACCCATGCGGACGACGAACGTCAGCCGGCCCGGCTCGCGCTCGGGGTCCAGGCGGTCGATGTACGTGAGCGCCTCGTCCACCGTGGTGGTGGGGCCGAGCTTGATGCCGATCGGGTTGGCGATCTGCGAGCAGAACTCGATGTGCGCGTGGTCCAGCTGGCGGGTGCGCTCACCGATCCAGACCATGTGGCCGGAGGTGTCGTACAGCTTGCCGGTACGCGAGTCCGTGCGGGTCAGCGCGCCCTCGTAGTCGAGCAGCAGCGCCTCGTGCGAGGCGTAGAACTCGACGGCCTTGAACTCGGCCGGGTCGGTGCCGCAGGCCTTCATGAAGTTCAGCGCGTTGTCGATCTCGCGGGCCAGCTGCTCGTAGCGCTGTCCGGAGGGGGACGACTTCACGAAGTCCTGGTTCCAGGCGTGCACCTGGCGCAGGTCGGCGTAACCACCGGTGGTGAAGGCGCGCACCAGGTTCAGCGTCGAGGCCGACGCGTGGTACATGCGCTTCAGCCGCTCGGGGTCCGGGATCCGGGCCTCTTCGGTGAAGGCGAAGCCGTTGACGGAGTCACCGCGGTAGGTCGGCAGGGTGACGCCGTCGCGGGTCTCGGTGTCCTTGGAGCGCGGCTTGGAGTACTGGCCGGCGATGCGGCCGACCTTGACGACGGGCACGGAGGCCGCGTACGTCAGGACGGCGCTCATCTGGAGCAGCGTCTTCAGCTTCGCGCGGATGTGCTCGGCGGACACGGCGTCGAAGGCCTCGGCACAGTCGCCGCCCTGCAGCAGGAACGCCTCGCCCTTGGCGACGGCTCCCAGGCGGGCGCGCAGCTGGTCGCACTCGCCTGCGAAGACGAGCGGCGGATACGACTCGAGGTCCGCGACGACAGCGCGCACAGCCTCGGCATCGGGGTACGAAGGCTGCTGCGCCGCGGGAAGGTCTCGCCAGGTCGCCTTGGCGGCGAGGGCTTGGGTCTCAGCGTTCACGGTCACCCCGTACACATTACGGCGTAACAGGGCCCCTCTGGCCAGCCGCCCACCAGGTGAGACGAAGATTCTCGAAGGTTCGGACCCCCCGGATGAACGGAATCCAAGGTTCAGGGGCCGGTATGGGTTCAGTACAGCGCGATGGGGCCGACTTGGACTAGGGTGCGGTGCATGTACTCGCAAGCGAACCAGAACTGGTGGTGGACCGCTCCCGGCGGCCCACCTCTCGCGCGTACACACTGACAGCGACGCGAAGGCCGCCCCGAGGGGCGGCCTTCGGCGTATCTGCGCCGAGTCACCGGGCCGTCCCTCCCACCTCCACCGGAAGGACGCCCCAGTCCCATGCGACCCAGCAAGCTCAGCCGCCTGCTCGACGACTCCTGCCCGCCGTTCGCCCTGCTGCGCCGGCGCACCCCGGGCCGGGACCACGACACCGTCGAGGTCCTGATCGGCCCGGTCCACGAGGCGGAGCGGCTCGCCGACCTCCCCGTCCGTGAGCTGCCCACCCTCGCCCTCGTCCCCTTCCGGCAGATCCGGGAGCGCGGGTTCGACGTACGCGACGACGGCACGCCGCTGAGCGTGCTGGCCGCCGAGGAGGCGTACGAGATCCCGCTCGCCGAGGCGCTCGCCGCGCTGCCCGCGCACGACGTACGGGTCGAGGGCGGCGGCTTCGACGTCCCCGACGAGGAGTACGCGGCCACCGTCGAGCGCGTCATCGAGGACGAGATCGGCCGCGGCGAGGGCGCGAACTTCGTCATCCGGCGCACCTACGAGGGCCGGATCGACGGCTTCGGGCGGGCCGACGCCCTCGCCCTGTTCCGGCGGCTGCTGGAGGGCGAGCGGGGCGCGTACTGGACGTACGTCGTCCACACCGGCGACCGCACGCTCGTCGGGGCCAGCCCCGAGGTGCACGTGCGGATGACCGGCGGAACCGTCGTGATGAACCCCATCAGCGGCACCTACCGCTATCCGGCCGGCGGTCCGACCGCCGAGTCGCTCCTCGCCTTCCTCGGCGACCGCAAGGAGACCGAGGAACTGTCGATGGTGGTCGACGAGGAACTGAAGATGATGTGCACGGTCGGCGACCGCGGCGGCGTCGTCGTCGGGCCGCGCCTGAAGGAGATGGCCCACCTCGCGCACACCGAGTACGAGCTGCGCGGCCGGACCTCGCTGGACGCGCGGGAGGTGCTGCGCGAGACGATGTTCGCCGCGACGGTGACCGGCTCCCCCGTGCAGAACGCCTGCCGGGTGATCGAGCGGTACGAGACCGGCGGCCGCGGCTACTACGCGGGCGCGCTGGCCCTGCTGGGGCTGGACTCCTCCGGCGGCCAGACGGTGGACTCCCCCATCCTGATCCGCACCGCGGACATCGCCGCCGACGGGACCCTGCGGGTGCCGGTCGGCGCGACGCTGGTGCGCCACTCCGACCCGGCGGGCGAGGTCGCGGAGACCCACGCCAAGGCGGCCGGGGTGCTCGCGGCGCTCGGGGTGCGGCCCGCGGCCCCCCGGCCGGCCTTCGGCGGGGCGCGGCTGGCCGACGACCCCCGGGTCCAGGCGGCCCTCGCGGCACGCCGGCAGGACCTGGCGCCGTTCTGGCTCCGGATGCAGGAACGGCCGGTGCCGGTGACGGGCCACGCGCTGGTGGTGGACGGCGAGGACACCTTCACGGCGATGCTGGGCCACGTGCTGCGGGTTGCCGGTTTGGACGTGACCGTACGCCGCTTCGACGACCCGGGGCTGCGGGCCGCCGCCCTGGCCTGGGACGGACCCGTAGTCCTGGGCCCCGGTCCGGGCAACCCGGCGGAGTCGGCGGACCCGAAGATGAGGCTGCTGCGCGGCCTGGCGGCGGAACTGCTGGCCTCGCACCGGGGCGGGATCCTGGGCGTCTGCCTCGGGCACGAGCTGCTGGCCGCGGAGCTGGGCCTGCCGCTGATCCGCAAGGCGGAGCCGGCCCAGGGCGCGCAGACCCGGATCGACCTGTTCGGGGCGCAGGAGGTCGTCGGGTTCTACAACACGTTCACGGCGCACTGCGACGACGCCAACGAGGCCCGGCTGGCACTGTCGGGGGTGGAGATCGCCCGCGACACCGCGACCGGCGAGGTCCACGCCCTGCGCTCCGCGTCGGGCTTCGCGGGGGTCCAGTTCCACCCGGAGTCGGTGCTCACCCTGCGGGGCGCGGAGCTGGTGCGCGACCTGCTGACGGGCGTCCGCACCCCGGCCTGACCGCTGTGCGGGAGGCGGGGCCCGGCCCCGCCTCCCCGCGTCAGGGGGCCGGCGGCACCAGGGTGTTCTCGGAGCGGCGGCCGGCCGTGTAGTCGGCCACGTTCCGCGCGGTGGTGTCGATGATCTGGCCCACCGCGTCGTGCGTGTAGTACGCCTGGTGCGAGGTGACCACCACGTTCGGGAAGGTGATCAGCCGGGCCAGGGTGTCGTCCTCCACCGCCTCCAGGGACTTGTCCAGGAAGAAGACCCCGGCCTCCGCCTCGTACACGTCCAGGCCGACGCCCGCGAAGCGGCCGGCGCGCAGTTCGTCCACCAGGGCGTCGGTGTCCACCAGTCCGCCCCGGCTGGAGTTCACCAGCAGGGCGTCGTCCTTCATCGTCTTCAGCGCCGCCGAGTCGATGATGTGGTGCGTCGACTCCAGCAGCGGCACGTGCAGGCTGATCAGGTCGGCCGACGCGAGCAGCTCGTCCTTGTCCACGTACTTCATGCCCAGTTCCACGCAGGCCGGGTTCTGCGCGACGTCCCAGCCCAGCAGGTTCATCCCGAAGCCGTGCGCGATCCGCGTGAACGCCTCGCCGATCTTGCCGGTGCCGATCACGCCCACGGTACGGCCGCGCATGTCCCGGCCCATGAGTCCGTTCAGCCGGAAGTCGAAGTCGCGCGTCCGGTTCGAGGCCCGGACGATCCGCCGGTTCACGGCCATGGCCAGGGTCCAGGCGAACTCGGCCACCGAGTACGGCGAGTAGTACGAGACCCGGCTGACCGTCATGCCCAGTTGCCGGGCCACGTCCAGGTCGATGTTGTTGAAGCCGGTGGACCGCTGGGCGATCATCCTCGTCCCGCCCGCCGCCAGGGTGCGCAGCACCCGGCCGTTCAGGTCGGCGTTCACGCTCGACGAGACGATCTCGTACCCGGCCGCGATGGGCGCGGTGTCCTCGCTCAGGAAGACGTCGAGACAGCGGACCTCGTGCTGCCCCGCGAAGGCGCGCTCCAGGAGCGGCTTCTCGTCGGCGGTGACACCGAATGCCAGGATCTCCACGCTTGCTCCCGTACCTCGGACCATGGGTCTTTTGTCACCTTACGACCCATGGTCCGCCCTCGCGCCCCGGCTCAGCCGAAGAAGACCCCGACCTCCTGGTAGAGCGCCGGATCCACCGTCTTCAGCTTCGCCGTCGCCTCCGCGATCGGCACCCGCACGATGTCCGTCCCCTTCAGCGCGACCATCATGCCGAAGTCGCCGTCGCGCACCGCGTCGATCGCGTGCAGCCCGAACCGGGTCGCCAGCCACCGGTCGAACGCGCTCGGCGTGCCGCCCCGCTGGACGTGCCCGAGCACCGTCGTACGGGCCTCCTTGCCGGTCCGCGCCTCGATCTCCTTGGCCAGCCACTCGCCCACGCCCGACAGCCGGACGTGCCCGAAGGAGTCCTTGGTGGCGTCCTTGAGGACCAGCTCCCCGTCCTTGGGCATCGCCCCCTCCGCGACGACCACGATCGGCGCGTAGCTCGCCTTGAACCGGGAGGTCACCCAGGCGCACACCTGGTCCATGTCGAAGCGCTGCTCGGGGATGAGGATGACGTTGGCGCCGCCCGCCAGCCCCGAGTGCAGGGCGATCCAGCCCGCGTGGCGGCCCATCACCTCGACGACCAGCACCCGCATGTGCGACTCGGCCGTGGTGTGCAGCCGGTCGATGGCCTCGGTCGCGATGCCGACGGCCGTGTCGAAGCCGAAGGTGTAGTCGGTGGCCGAGAGGTCGTTGTCGATCGTCTTGGGGACGCCGACGCACGGGATGCCGTACTCCCCGTACAGCTCGGCGGCCACGCCCAGGGTGTCCTCGCCGCCGATCGCGACGAGCGCGTCGACCTCGTACTTGGCGAGGTTCTCCTTGATCAGGCGCACCCCGTTCTCCTGCTTGAGCGGGTTGGTGCGCGAGGAGCCGAGGATGGTCCCGCCGCGGGGCAGGATCCCGCGTACGGTGGGGATGTCCAGGGGGACGGTGTCCCCCTCGACCGCACCGCGCCAGCCGTCCTTGAATCCGATGAACCCGTAGCCGTACTCCTGGACGCCCTTGCGGACCACGCCCCGGATCACCGCGTTGAGCCCGGGGCAGTCGCCGCCACCGGTCAGCACTCCGACCTTCATTGAATCTCCCTTCGCCATGACGGCCACGCTAGTGGTGACTCAGGTCACAGCAAGGGCGCCGGATGGGTCAATTCCGGTGGAATCACGGGGCGTTGCGTACGCCCGTTCACTCGTACGAGGACGTAAGTACGACGTACGACCGCGCCTACGCGTCGTCGAGGCCGCGCTCGATCGCGTACCGGACGAGCTCGACGCGGTTGTGCAGCTGGAGTTTGCCCAGGGTGTTCTGCACGTGGTTCTGCACCGTGCGGTGGGAGATGACCAGGCGTTCCGCGATCTGCTTGTACGAGAGGCCCTTGGCCACCAGTCGCAGCACCTCGGTCTCGCGGTCGGTCAGTTGCGGTGCCTTGGGGACGTCGGCGGCGGCCGGGAGCGGGTCGGTGGCCAGGCGGCGGTACTCGCCGAGGACGAGGCCGGCCAGGCCCGGGGTGAACACCGGGTCGCCGGCCGCCGTGCGGCGGACGGCGTCGATGAGCTCCTGGGCGCCCGCCGACTTCAGCAGGTAGCCGGTCGCGCCGGACTTCACCGCCTCCAGGACGTCGGCGTGCTCTCCGCTCGCGGACAGGACGAGCACCCGCAGGGCCGGGTTGGCGCCGACGAGCTCCTTGCAGACCTGGACCCCGGGCATGCCGGGCAGGTTGAGGTCGAGGACCAGCACGTGGGGGGCGGCCGCGCGGGCCCGGCGTACCGCTTCGGGGCCGTCGCCGGCGGTGGCCACCACGTCGTAGCCCGCGGCACCGAGGTCGCGGGCGACCGCGTCCCGCCACATGGGGTGGTCGTCGACGACCATCACCTTGATGTCGCCCGGCACGCTCGGGTGGCTCGGCTGGCTCGGCTCGTTCACTGGGTTCTCCCCCTCGGTACTTTCAGTTCCACTTCGGTGCCCTGCCCGGGGACGGACACCAGCTCGGCGCTGCCGCCGAGGTCCCGCAGCCGGCCGCGGATGGACAGGGCCACCCCCATGCGGCCCTCGCCCTCCGCCTGGTCGAGCCGGCCGGCCGGGATGCCCGGGCCGTCGTCCCGGACGGTCACGATCACCTCGTCGCCCCAGTCCTCGACCAGGATCCAGGCCCTGGCCCCCTCACCGGCGTGCTTGCGCACGTTGTCGAGGGCGGCTCCGACCGCCGCGGCCAGCTCCCGCGCGGCGGGAACCGGCAGCGGTACCGGGGTGCCCGGCTCGGCGAAACTCACCCGCGAGCCGGCGTGCGGGGCGAGGAGCGTGCGCAGATCCAGCTCGCCCTCGTCGGCCCCCGGCTCCTCCACCTCGTACGCGGCCACCAGCGCGCCCCGCGACTCGTCGCGGGAGATCCGGGAGGCGGGCAGCAGCCCGCTGGAGACCAGCGTGCGCAGCGCGACCTCCTGCTCCCCCGCCATCCGGCCGAGCTCGGCGGCCTCCCCGCCGAGGTCGGTGCCGCGCCGCTGGACCATGGCCAGGACCTGGAGGACCCCGTCGTGGATGTCGCGGGCCAGGCGCTCGCGCTCGCGGGTGGCGGCCTCGATCTCCAGGGCGCGGGCGAGGGTGGCCTCACTGGCCCGGGCGACCTCGACGACGTAGCCGATCGCGACGGAGGCGACCCAGACCAGCAGGACGTTGTGCAGGGTGTCCCGGGTGGGGGCGCCCCGCTGGACGATGTTGGCGGCGGCGACGAAGCTGGAGGCGAAACAGGCCCAGCGCCAGCCGCCCTTGATGGCGAAGGCGAGGACGGAGCCGGCGGTCCAGATGGTGGGCAGGGTCGGGCCGCCGGCGACGATCCGCTCGTGGGCGTCCGCGAGCGGGGTGAGCAGGATCCCCACGCAGGCGACGGTGAGGTCGGCGCAGAGGAAGCGCTTGGTGCAGCTGGCGGCGTTCGCCACCTTGGGGAGGGTGACCAGGGTCCAGACGGCGAGGAGGGCGAGGTAGCCGATCGCTATCCAGGGCCGGTCGAACTCCTTGTACGCGGAGGCGAAGAGCAGTACCGCGTAGACCATGGTGAGCAACCGGTAGGCGGTCAGCGCCCGCCAGAGCGGCTGCTCGACCGACATGCGTACGACGCGCTCGCGTTTGGCCATCTCCCCCACCCACACTTCGCGGGCGGTACCGCCCGTACTGCTACTCCGCGCTCTTGTCGGCCGCGTTCTTGTCGGCCTCGGCGCTCTTGTCCGCGGCTGCCTTCTCGGCGGCCCTCTCGTTCTTGGCGGCCTTCTCGGCGTCGGCCATCTGGCGCTTGGCCGCCGTCGCGTAGATGTCCACGTACTCCTGGCCCGACAGCTTCATGATCTCGTACATGACCTCGTCGGTCACCGAGCGGAGGATGAAGCGGTCGCCGTCCATGCCGTGGTAGCGGCTGAAGTCCAGCGGCTTGCCGATCCGGATGCCCGGGCGCATCAGCTTGGGGACCACCTTGCCGGGCGGCTGGATCTTCTCCGTGTCGATCATCGCCACGGGGATCACGGGTGCGCCGGTGGCCAGGGCCACTCGGGCCAGACCGCCGGGCTTGCCGCGGTAGAGGCGGCCGTCGGGTGAACGCGTGCCCTCGGGGTAAATACCGAACAGCTCCCCGCGTTCGATGACCTCGATGCCGCTCTTGATCGCGGCCTCGCCGGCCCCGCGCGCACCGGAGCGGTCCACCGGGAGCTGGCCGACGCCCTTGAAGAAGGCGGCCGTCAGCCTGCCCTTGACACCCGGGGAGGTGAAGTACTCCGCCTTCGCGATGAAGGTGACCTTCCGGTCCAGCACGGCCGGGAGGAAGAAGGAGTCGGAGAAGGACAGGTGGTTGCTCGCGAGGATCGCCGGCCCCTCCGCGGGAATGTTCTCGAGGCCCTCCACCCACGGCCTGAAGGCGAGCTTCAGGGAACCGCCGATGGAGAACTTCATTGCGCCGTAGATCAACTCGAAAGCCTTCCTGTGTCTGTCGAACAGACCTTATCCCCTGGCTCCGCCCGGAGCGGCCCGACGACCCTGGTCGGTGCCATCCCGGTCGCGTACGGTGAAGTCACACAGAGCAACGCACCCGCCAACCCTCATGACCAAGGAGATCCTGGTGCCCGTCCTCCCTGGAGCCGAGCCGTTCCGCCACGAGGGCGGAGAGGTCGGCGTCCTCCTCTGCCACGGCTTCACCGGTTCCCCGCAGTCCCTGCGTCCCTGGGCCGAGTATCTCGCCGGGCAGGGGCTGACGGTGTCCCTCCCCCTGCTGCCCGGACACGGGACGCGCTGGCAGGACATGCAGCTCACGGGCTGGCAGGACTGGTACGCCGAGGTGGACCGCGCGCTGCGGGAGCTGCTGGAGCGATGCGAGCAGGTGTTCGTCTTCGGGCTGTCGATGGGCGGCGCGCTCACGCTGCGGCTGGCGGCCAAGCACGGGGACGCGATCAGCGGGATCGTGCTGGTCAACCCGGCCAACAAGGTGCACGACCCGCTGGCCGTCACCCTTCCCGTCACCAAGCACCTCATCCGCTCCACGCCGGGCATCGCCAGCGACATCGCGAAGCCGGGCTCCGAGGAGGTCGGCTACGACCGCGTCCCGACCCGCGCCGCGCACTCGCTGCGCAAGTTCCTGCAGCTGGTGGACGCCGAACTGCCGCAGGTCACGCAGCCGGTGCTGCTGCTGCACAGCCCGCAGGACCACGTCGTGCCGCCGGCCGACTCGGCGCGGATCCTGGCGCGGGTCTCGTCGACGGACGTCACCGAGACCCTGCTGGAACAGAGCTACCACGTCGCGACGTTGGACCATGACGCGGAGCGGATCTTCGCGGACAGCTATGCGTTCGTCGGCCGACTGGCGGAGAGCGTGGGCAGGGAGGGGGCGGAGGCGGGTGGCTGAGCACGAGGAGCAGTCCGGCGGTGTTCCGCCGCTGGACGAGGAAGCGGCGTGGGCGGCGATCGTCGCCGGGTACGGGCAGGAGCCGCCGGACCCGCCGGGGTCGCGGCCGTTCAAGCCGATCGAGAACCTGCTGCTCCCGGAGGAGGACGTGAAGCCGGAGCCGCAAGAGCCGCCGGCGGCGGCCGCGCCGCTGGGCAGCTCGGTGGTGTTCGCCCCGGGCGTCGGGGTGGGCGGCCCCCGCGACCACTCGCTGGCGGAGCCCGAGGACGGGGACCTGACGGAGGCCGACCGGGCGGAGGAGGGCCACTTCGTCCCGCCGGAGCCGGAGCTGCCGCCGGCGGACACGACGTCGAAGTTCGCGTGGCTGGCGGTGGTGGGCGGGCCGGTGCTGCTGCTCCTGGCCGTCGTCCTCCAGTGGGAGATGACCTGGTGGCTGACGACCCTGGGCATCGGGGGCTTCCTGGGCGGGTTCGCGACGCTGGTGGCCCGTATGTCGCAGGGCGACGACGATGACGACGACCCGGGCCGCGGCGCCGTGGTCTGACCTTCCGCGCGCCCCCCGCACCGCTTCGCGGGCTTCGGGCCGCTGCGCCGGACTCCGGCGGGCGCGGGGCGGGGGCGCGGGGTCCGGGGCGGAGCCCCAGGGCTACGGGGCCCGCAGGTGCAGGGAGGCCAGGACCGGGAGGTGGTCCGTAGCCGCGGGGAAGTCGGCGGGGGTCACGCCAGGCAGCCCCGCAGGGACCCCGCAGGCCAGGACCTTCGCGTTCCTCGTGGCGAACACGGCGTCGATCCGGCGGTCCGGGGCCCGTGAAGGGAAGGTCGGGCCCCCTCCCCACGGGGCGACGGCGTGGCAGTCCTGGAGGGCGCCGGCGAGCCGGGTGAACGAGGGGCCGGCCGGGCCCTCATTGATGTCGCCGGCCGCGATCCCGTACGGCGCATCCATCGCCGCGAGGCGCTCCAGCAGGAGGTCCGCCTGGGCCCGCCGCTCCGTGGGGTCGAGCGACAGGTGGGCGCTGACGACCCCGACCCGCGCCTGCCCGAAGCGGACGACTGCGGTGGCGAAGCCCCGCCGGTGGCGGCCGGGCGTCAGCGGGAGCAGCACGTCCTCGGTGCGTTCCACGAAGGCCCGTAGCGAGCACAGCAGCAGCGGCCCGGCGGCGGTGGCGCCGCCCGACAGCACGACCAGCTCGGACTTCGCGGCCAGCCTCGCCGCGTGCTTGCGCCACCGGAAGAACCGCGGCGCCTCCTGTACGAACACCAGGTCGGGCGCGCAGGCCCGGATCACCCGGGCCAGCGCCTCCTCGTCGTCGCGCAGCGAGCGGATGTTGTAGCTGAGCACCCGGATCACGGCGGAACCATCTGCGGCAGTGTGGGAGTTCGGCAAATCCATACGGGCAACATAGCCAGACTGCCCGCCGCTCCCCAGGGGGCGCGGCGGGCAGTTCGAGTCGTACGGGTCAGCCCTGGCGGGCCAGGTCCGCGGCGCCGACGAGGCCCGCCTTGCCGCCGAGCTGCGCGGCGAGCACCTGGGCGTGCGGCCGCCACTGGCCGCCGATCAGCCAGCGCCGGAACGACTTGCGGATCGGGTCGAGGACGAGCTCGCCCTCGTCGGAGACCCCGCCGCCGACGATGAACGCCGACGGGTCGAAGAGGGAGGCCAGGTCCGCGAGACCCGCGCCGGCCCAGCGGGCCAGTTCGCGGAAGGAGTCCACCGCGACGGCGTCGCCCTGCCGCGCGGCCTCGCTGATGTGCTTGCCCTCGATGCCCTCGGGCGTGCCGTCGCCCAGCGCGAGGAGGATCTGCGCCCGCTCCGGGGTGGCGTTCGCGCGCTGCTTCGCGTACCGGACGAGCGCGCGCCCGGAGGCGTACTGCTCCCAGCAGCCCTGGCTGCCGCACCCGCAGAGCAGGCCGTCCGGGACGACCCGGATGTGGCCGAACTCGGCGGCGACGCCGAAGCGTCCGCGCCGCAGCTTGTTGCCGATGATGATGCCGCCGCCCAGGCCGGTGCCGAGGGTGATGCAGATGACGTCCTCGTGGCCCTGGCCGGCGCCGAAGCGGTACTCGCCCCAGGCCGCGCAGTTCGCGTCGTTCTCGACGACGACCGGCAGGCCGATGCGCTGCTCGACCTTGTCCTTCAGCGGCTCGTGGCGCCAGTTGATGTTCGGCGCGAAGAGCACGGTCGCGCGCTTGTCGTCCACGTATCCGGCGGCGCCGATGCCGACGGCGTCGATGGTGTGGTTGCTGCTGACTTCGGAGACGGCGGCGCAGATCGCGTCCGTCACTCCGTCCGCGGTCGGCGGGGTGGGCACCTTGTACGTCTCAAGGATCGTGCCCTCTTCGTCGACCACGCCGGCCGCGATCTTCGTGCCGCCGATGTCGACGCCGATGGTGAGTCCCATTAGTCCCTCGGTTTCCGGTCAAACCCCGCCGTCGCCAACGGTACCCGAGTGAACAAGAGGATCAGTCGAGATCGATCCGCTCGGTGGGACCGCCGTCACCCTCGTCACGGGGGTCGTCGCGGGGGTCCTTCTCCCGGCCGGCGGCCGGCTCGTCGCGGGTCCAGCGGCGCTCGTGGCCCTCGACCGCCGAGCGGTAGGCGGCGAGCAGCTCGGATCCGGCCGCGGCGAGGTGGTCGAAGACCTCGGGGTTGCGCTCGATGACGGGTTTGGCCGCGTTCTTCGCCTGGTCGACGATCTGGCGCACGGCGCCCTGGGCCGCGACGCCGAGCAGCGGGTTGTTGAGGGCCGAGACCTTGTCGGCGACTGCTCCGAAGAGCTTGAACAGCTCCTCGGCGGCGGTCCCCGTGGCCCCGGCGCCCTGGTCCGCCCGGCGCCGCTCCTTCTCCGCGGCCAGGTCCTCGGCGCAGGCCTTGGCCCAGGCGTCGTCGTCGGTGGGGCGGTCGGTGGCCTCGCTCATGGCGGACTCTCCTGCGGCGGCTGCTGGGCGGGCGGTACGGGCTACCTCCGACGTTACCCGAATGGGGGTACGGCGTTCAGCGCGCGCGGGGCCACAGATCCGGGTCCGGGGTGAAGCGGATGCGGAGCTCGTCGTCCGCCAGGGCCGCGCCGGAGACCGTGCAGCGGCGCAGCGCCCCGGGCAGCGAAACGATCCTTCGGTACGGGCCCACCGTGAGCAGCAGCTCATCGCCGCGGCGGACCAGGTCGAGGTCGCGCTTCTCGGCCCGGGGCAGCGGAACCGCCCAGACGAGTACCCCGTCATCGGCGAGCCGGTCCTCGACGGGCCAGGCGGGCCGGGGCCCGTCGGCGGCGCCGGTCTCCCCGGTCTCCCCGGTCTCCCCGGTCTCCCCGGTCTCCCCGGTCTCCCCGGCGGAGCCGGCCGGCTCCAGCGACCCGGCCAGCTCCGCCAGGTCGGCGGGGCCGCGCGGGTCCCGTCCCAGGTGGGCGAGTTCCCGCAGGGGCACGTCGGGGCCCCACTGGTCGGCGAATGCGCGCTGCTGGGCGGCGAGGGAGGCGAGCCACGGATCGGCGGAGTCCTTCGGCACCAGCCGGTTGACGACGAGGTCGCCGATCCGGACCTGGTGCAGGGCGAGCCCGAGCGCTCCGGTGCGCAGGGCGGCGCGGGCGGCCGGACCCGGCTCGGCGACGAGCCGGACACGGGTGGTGGCGGCCTCCACGACGGCCTGGACGGCGGCCAGCTCCTCGTCCCAGCGCGCGGCGGCCTCGTACAGCCACTGCGCGGGCATCGGCACCCCGGCCAGCTGTGCGAGTACGGGGCGCAGGGCGCGGGCCGCCTGCCGTTCCCGGGGCAGCAGCCGGGCCAGGTAGCGGCGCAGCTGTGCGGGGAGGGCGAGGGTGGCCACGGCCTCGTGCAGCGGGGGCATGTCCACGACGACCAGGTCGAAGGCGGGCAGGGCGGCGGCCCGCCGCAGGGCGCGCAGCAGCGCGAACTGTTCGGCGCCGGGCAGCTCGGTGAGCTCTTCGGCGCCGAGCGGGCGGGCCCCGACCATGCCGAGGAGGGCGGAGCCGCGCTCCTGGAGGGCGACGAGCTCCTGGCGGAACTCCTCGCCGGAGTCGATGCGGCCGGCCCACAGGTTCGGCGCGACCGGTGCGGCGCGGAGTCCCGGCGCGAGCTCGGCGGGCTCCCCGGCCGGCGCGCCGACCAGGGCGGCCATCGGGTCGCCGGGGTCCCCGGAGAGCACCAGCACCCGCTGTCCGCCGCGGGCCGCGGCGAGGGCCGTGGCGGCGGCGACGGTCGTCCGCCCCGCCCCTCCGGGGCCGGTGATCAGCAGCATGCTCATGGTGCGGGTGCTCCGGGGTCGTGGTTTCGCTGCGCGGCACTGCGGGGGCTCCGCCCCCGTACCCCCGCGCCTCGAACGCCGGCGGGGCTGGAACCGGGGTCCCCCGCAGGAGGTCAGGCTCCGGACTCGACGCGCTTCTTCAGGCCGGCCAGGGCGCGGTCGATGATGACCTTCTCCGCCTTGCGCTTGATCATGCCCAGCATCGGGATCTTGACGTCCACGGTCAGCTGGTAGGTGACCTCGGTACGCTTGCCGCCGTCCAGCGGGGCCAGCAGGTACGAGCCGTCGAGCTGGCGGAGCATCTGGGACTTGTCCAGGGTCCAGCTGACCTCGTCCGCACCCTTCCAGGTGTAGCTGAGGGTGTGGTCGTCCTTGATCGCTCCGGCGTCGAGCAGCAGCCGTACCTTCTCGGCCCGGCCCTCGGCGTCGGCGGCCAGCACCTCGGCCTCCTTCACCTCGCCGGTCCACTCGGGGTAGCGGGCGAAGTCGGCGATCACGGCCATCACGTCGGCCGGCGCAGCCTCGATCGTGATGCTTGAGCTGGTGTGTTCCGCCATCGCGGTCGCTCCTCCGGGGAGTGTTCGAGGAAGTGTGCGGCCTCCGGCCGCCGCTCGAAGGCTACCGCGCGCGCAGACCTCACCACTCCAGGGCCCATGGCAGTCCGGTCGCCGCGAAGTGCCCGACGTTCACGCACTCCGTGCCGCCGATCCGCATCCGCCGGGCGAGCGGCTGGTGCACGTGCCCGAAGAGCGCGTACCGCGGCCGGGTCCGGCGGATCGCGGCCAGAAGCGCCTCGCTCCCGCGTTCGAACCGGCGCGCGACCGTGTCGTAGCAGAGCTCGGGCACCTCGGGCGGGATGTGCGAGCACAGTACGTCGACCTCGCCGAGCGCCTCCACCTTGGCGGCGTACTCCTCCTCCGGGATCTCGTACGGGGTGCGGCTCGGCGAGGGCAGGCCGCCGCCGACGAAGCCGAAGACCAGGCCGCCGATCTCCGCCCGCTGGCCGTCGAGGACGGTCAGGCCCGGGCCCGCGTACTCCTGCCACAGTCCCGGGACGTCGACGTTGCCGTAGGTGGCGTACGTGGGAGTGGGGAAGGCGGCGAACATCTCGGCGTACTGGCGGCGCACCGCGCCCTCGATCAGCCGCTCCCGGTCAAGCCCGTCCCAGAGCCGGCGGCCGAATTCGCGCGCCTCGTCGAAGCGGCGCGCGGTGCGCAGCTCGACGATGCGGTCGGCGTTCCCGACGCCGAACAGGTCGGGGAAGATGCCGCGCGAGTGGTCCGCGTAGTCGAGGAAGAGGACCAGGTCACCGAGGCAGATCAGCGCGTCGGCGCCGTCGCCGGCCCGGGCGAGGGCCCCCGTGTTGCCGTGGACGTCGCTGACGACGTGGATCCGATTGCCGCTTTTCCCGCCACGCATGCTGCCACCCATGCGCCAACCCTAGGGGCGCTTGGCCACGCGGGGTAGGGGCACCCCTCCAACCAGCCGGACCTGCGGTTACTTCCGAGTCTCGAGCGGGGTCGACTATCGTCGGCACGATAAGGCCGCGTCATGTGACGCAGGGAACATCTGGCCGGTTCCCTCTATCGGGAACCCACTACCGGTGGGTAACGTCCGGTCGGTCCACACGTGGCGATGGCGCCCAGAGGAGCAGCAGTCTTGCGCGAGTTCAGCCTTCCGGCCCTGTACGAGGTCCCGTCGGACGGGAACCTGACGGATCTCATCCGCCGCAACGCCGCTCAGCATCCAGACACCGCCGTCATGGCCCGCAAGGTCGACGGCAAGTGGCTGGACGTGACGGCGACCGAGTTCCTCGCCGAGGTCCGTGCCGCGGCCAAGGGCCTGATCGCCTCCGGCGTCCGCCCCGGCGACCGCGTCGCGCTGATCTCCCGCACGCGCTACGAGTGGGTGCTGTTCGACTTCGCGATCTGGAGCGCGGGCGGCGTCACCGTCCCCGTGTACGAGACCAGCTCCCCCGAGCAGATCCAGTGGATCCTCGGTGACTCCGGCGCCGTCGCGGTCGTCGTGGAGTCCCCCGGGCACGGCGCGTCCGTGGCCGCCCTGCGCGACCGGCTGCCCGAGCTGCGCGAGGTCTGGGAGATCGAGCAGGGCGCGCTGGAGACCCTCAAGGCCGCCGGCGCCGGGGTCACCGACGCCGAGGTCGACGAGCGCAGCAGCCTCGCCGGTGCCGACGACGCCGCCACCATCGTCTACACCTCGGGCACCACCGGCCGCCCCAAGGGCTGCGTGCTGACCCACCGCAACTTCTTCGCCGAGTGCGGCAACGTGGTGGAGCGCCTGAAGCCCCTCTTCCGCACCGGCGAGTGCTCGGTGCTCCTGTTCCTGCCGGCCGCGCACGTCTTCGGGCGCCTGGTGGAGGTGGCGGCCGTGCTGGCGCCGATCCGGCTGGGCTGCGTACCGGACATCAAGAACCTCACCGACGAGCTCCAGTCCTTCCGGCCGACGCTGATCCTCGGGGTCCCGCGCGTCTTCGAGAAGGTCTACAACTCGGCGCGCGCCAAGGCCCAGGCCGACGGCAAGGGCAAGATCTTCGACGCGGCGGCCGAGACGGCCATCGCGTACAGCCGTGCGCTGGACAACCCGGGCGGCCCGTCCTTCGGGCTGCGGCTCAAGCACAAGCTGTTCACGAAGCTGGTCTACAGCAAGCTGCACGGGGTCCTCGGCGGCCGCGGCGAGTACGCGATCTCCGGCGGCGCGCCCCTGGGCGAGCGGCTCGGGCACTTCTTCCGCGGCATCGGCTTCACGGTGCTGGAGGGCTACGGCCTGACCGAGTCCTGCGCGGCCACCGCCTTCAACCCGTGGGACCGCCAGAAGATCGGCATGGTCGGCCAGCCGCTGCCGGGCTCGGTGGTGCGGATCGCCGACGACGGCGAGGTGCTGCTGCACGGCGAGCACATCTTCAAGGAGTACTGGAAGAACGAGACGGCCACCGCCGAGGCCCTGACCGACGGCTGGTTCCACACCGGCGACGTCGGCACCCTCGACGAGGACGGCTACCTCGCGATCACCGGCCGCAAGAAGGAGCTCATCGTCACGGCCGGCGGCAAGAACGTGGCGCCCGCCGTGATCGAGGACCGGATCCGCGCGCACGCGCTGGTCGCGGAGTGCATGGTGGTGGGTGACGCGAGGCCGTTCGTGGCGGCGCTGGTCACCATCGACGAGGAGTTCCTCGGCAAGTGGGCCGCGGACAACGGCAAGCCCGCCGGGGTCACGGCAGCCGAGCTGCGCGAGGACGCGGACCTCATCGCCGCCGTCCAGAAGGCCGTGGACGACGGCAACGCGGCGGTTTCCAAGGCGGAATCGGTGCGGAAATTCCGCATTCTTCCCTCCCAGTTCACGGAGGAGTCCGGCCACATCACGCCGTCGCTGAAGCTGAAGCGCAACGTGGTGGCGAAGGACTTCGCTGACGAGATCGAGGCGCTGTACCGGGGCTGACGCCCCCGTGGCCTAGCGGGGGTCCTCGGCGAGGATCCGGGCCATGTTCCGCTCGGCGAGGGCGGTGACGGTCACGAACGGGTTCACCCCGAGGGACCCCGGGATCAGGGAGCTGTCGACGACGTACAGCCCCTGGTAGCCCTTGACGCGGCCGAAGTCGTCAGTCGCGGCGCCGAGAACGCAGCCGCCGAGCGGGTGGTAGGTGAAGTTGTCGGCGAAGGCCTTGTTGCCGCCGAACAGGTCGTACCGGTAGATGGTGAAGTTGGCCCGGTTGATCCGGTCGAAGAGGCACTTGGCCGCTTGGACGGACGGCGTGCTCTGGTCCCGGGTCCAGTTCAGGCGCGCCGAGTCACTGGCCGCGTCGTAGGTGAAGTGCCCGCGCTCGGGGTTCTTGGTGATGGCCAGGTACATCGAGATCCAGTGCTCGATCCCCATGGGCAGCGGGGCGATCTCGGCGAAGACCGGGTTCGCGGCGTTGTCCCAGTCGTCGATGCCGAGTGCGGGCATGGTGGCCTGGTTGGCGCCGACCGTGTCCCACAGGTGGTTGGCGCGGGCGGTCATGACGTTGCCGTTGGGGCCCCAGCCGAGCCCGACCTTGTCGTTCAGCGCCGGGAGGGTGCCGGTCTCCCGGGCCCGGAGCAGGATCTCCGTGGTCCCCAGGCTCCCGGCGCCGAGGAAGAGCTGCCGGCAGCCGAGTTCGCGTACCTGGACGACCCTTCCCGTGACGTCGCTGGTCTGCACGGTCAGTACGTACCCCCCGGCGGGGTCCCGGCGTACCGCGACCACGCGCTGCATGGTCTCGATGGTGACGTTGCCGGTGCCGATGGCGGCGGCGAGGTAGGTCTTGTCGACGCTCTTCTTGCCGTGGTTGTTGCCGTAGATGACCTCCCCGGCGAGCGCGGACCTGGTGGCGGTGCCGGCGGCCTCGCGCTTCATGTACTCGAAGTCGTAGACGTTGGGGACGAAGGTGGTTTTCAGGCCGGTGTTCTGGGCGTGCTTGCGGGAGATGCGGGCGAAGCGGTACCACTCCGTGGACTCGAACCAGGCGGGGTCGATGTCGTTGACGCCGAGCATGGCGCGGGCGCGGGGGTAGTAGGTGCCGTACATCTCGTCGGCGTCGACCTGGGGCAGCACCTCGGAGAAGTACGAGCGCCGGGGCGTCGGCGCCATCCCGCCGTTGACGAGCGATCCGCCGCCGACCCCGCGCCCCACGTACACGGACATGTCGCCGTAGTTCACGCGGTCGAGGACGCCGGGGTACGGGGTGATGTTGCGGTTGACGACGTCCAGCCAGAGGAACTGCGCGAGGGGGGCCTCGGTGCGGTTGCGGAACCACATGGAGCGCTGGTCGGGGGCGGAGGTGGAGGGGAAGACCTTGCCGTCGGGACCGGGGGTGTCCCAGAGCCGTCCCATCTCCAGGACGACGGTACGCACTCCCGCCCGTCCGAGGCGCAGGGCGGCGACGGCGGATCCGTATCCGGAGCCCACGACGATGGCGGGGGCGTAGTGCGCTGCGCCCGGCTCGACGGCGGAGGCGGAGGCGAGGCCGATCCGCGTGAAGCCGAGGGCCGCAGCCGTCTGGAGGGCGCCGATGCCCAGAAGGTGACGACGCGTCAGGTTTGGTGTCATGGGCGCATCATGGGCGGAATCCGGCCTTCCAGCTAGACGCCGTCTTGACAGGCATCTGAGAGACAGTCAGGCGTGGCTGGACCCCTGCAGCGACCCGGCAGCGGCCTGGCAGTGGCCCGTCGGCAGCCCCGCCCGCGGGCGGCTACAGCAGCTCGCGCAGGCGCTCCGCCAGGAGGTCCCAGCGCCACTTCTCCTCGACCCACGCCCGCCCGGCGGCGCCCATGCGGGCAGCCAGGGCAGGGTCCTGGAGGAGGGTGGTGATCCGGTCCGCCGCGTCCTCGGGGGCGCCGCCCCGCACGACCCAGCCCGTCTCCCCGTCCAGCACCGCGTCGGGCGCCCCGCCGGAGTCGCCCGCGACCACCGGCAGGCCCGTCGCCGACGCCTCCAGGTAGACGATGCCGAGCCCCTCCACGTCCAGCCCGCCGCGCCGGGTCCGGCACGGCATCGCGAAGACGTCCCCGGCGCCGTAGTGCGCGGGCAGTTCCGACCACGGGACCGCCCCCGTGAAGACCACCGAGTCCGCGACGCCCTTGGCCGCGGCCAGCGCCCGCAGGTCCGCCTCGTACGGGCCGCCGCCCACCACCAGCAGCACCGCGTCGGGCACCGCCGCCAGGATCCGCGGCATCGCCTCGATCAGGGTGTCCTGCCCCTTGCGCGGCACCAGCCGGGACACGCACACCACCACCGGCCGGTCGGTGAGCCCCAGCCGGGCCCGGACCGCCGCGCCGCCCGACCCGGGGTGGAAGGTCTTCTCGTCGACCCCCGGCGGGAGTTGCACCATGCGTGCCGCCGCCCGGTCCGTCACCGCCGAGGCGATCCGCGAGCGCGTGTACTCCCCCAGGTACGTCAGCGTGTCCGTGCCCTCGCCGATCCGCCGCAGCAGCTGCCGCGCGGCCGGCAGCTGCGCCCAGCCCGCCTCGTGCCCGTGCGTGGTCGCCACGATCCGCCGGGCCCCCGCGCGCCGCAGCGCCGGGCCCATCAGACCCAGCGGGGCCGCCGCGCCGAACCACACCGACTCGCAGCCGTGTTCGCGCAGCAGGCCCACCGCCCGCCGGGTCACCCGCGGCGTCGGCAGCAGCATCGTCGTGCGGTCGCGCACGACCTGGAAGGGCTGCTCCGCGTCGAAGGCCGCGGTGGCCTCGCGGCCCTCCGCACTGTGCTTCCAGGTGGAGGCGTAGACGACGATCCGGTCGGGATCCAGCCGCAGCGCCATGTTGTGCAGGAAGGCCTGGATGCCGCCCGGTCGCGGCGGGAAGTCGTTGGTCACGATCAGGGTCTTGTGCATCGCCTGCCGACCCTACCGGACCCCCCGCCCGCCCCTGCCGGACGAACCCCGCGCGACTCAGCGCAGCTCGCGGCGCAGGTAGTCCTGCCAGGCCCGGGTGAGCCCCGCCGGGTCCGTGCCCAGGGTCTCCTGAAGGGCCGTCGGCAGCGGCTCCCGCCCCGCCTTCCCGTACAGCGCGACCAGGGCCGCGTCCCCCCACTCCTGCGCGACGAGCCGGCAGGCCAGCCACGCGCCCTCGTACGCCCGCGCCAGCGCGTCCGAGTCCCCGCCGAAGGCGAACGCCCCGTTCACGGGGAGCGCGCCCGGCAGTTCCCCGGCCCGCACCGCCCGGCCGAGTGCCGGCGCGGCCTGCGCCGGGCTGCTGCCGGTCCCCCGGTACGCCGCCCAGTCCGCGAAGCCCTCGGAGAGCCACAGCGGGGTCGTCTCCGTGGTCGCCGCGCGGGTGGCCACGTGCGTGGTCTCGTGGGTCAGGATGATCCGCCGCCCCTCGGCGGTGAGCTGCCCGTACCCCTCCGGGTTGACGACGACCCGGTCGGCGGCGGCCGGGGCGGTGCCGACCCGCCCCACGGTGACCGCTCCCAGGCCCCGGTACTCGTCGGCCGGCCGGCCCAGCAGCTGCGCCATCCGCTCCAGCGATCCGGGGACCACCACCACGACCCGCCCCGCCCAGGGCTCCGGCCAGGCGGCGCTCACCGCGGGGACCGCCCGGTCGGCTTCGGCGGCGACGGCCTCCAGGGTCTCGGGGCTCTGGCCGGCGCCGCCCAGCACCAGCGCGTGCGCGCCCCGGCGTACCGTCACCGGGCCCTGGTCCCACAGCTGCGGCAGGGCGCCCGGCGCCGGCCGGTCCGCGGTGACCCGCCACCGCCCGCCCGGCCCCGCCGCCAGCTCGACCTCGCGGGCCGACCCGGCGGGAGCCGCGTCGAAGCCGGCGAGCCGGTAGCGCAGCTCCGCCCGCGCGAAGGCCCGTACGCCGTCCTCCCGCACGGAGGTGACCTCGTACGACCATCCCTCCAGCGGGACCCCGGCGAGCGCCTCGGGCGGGGCCGCGGACCACTCGGCCACGGCCCGCCGGACCTCCTGCCCGGCGGCGCCGGCCGGCCGCGCCCCGGACCCGCACCCGGCGAGCAGCCCGCACAGCAGGGCCGGCAGGGCCCGCAGGAGGGTACGACGGAGGAGGAGGTGCGCCGACAGCATCAGCCGATCGTACGCACGGCGGGACTCAGGGCCGGGTCACCGACGACACCGGCATCATCCCGACGGGGTCGTACCGCACCCGGGCCCCCGGGTAAGGGGCGTGCACCACCTGGCCGTTGCCCACGTACATGCCGACGTGGCTGGCGTCCGAGCGGTACGTCACCAGGTCGCCCGGCCGCGCCTCCGAGAGCGGCACCTGCCGGCCGGCGTAGCGCTGGGCCTGCGAGGTGCGCGGCAGGGCGACACCCGCCTGCCGGTACGACCACACCATCAGCCCGGAGCAGTCGAAGCCGGAGGGGCCGGTGGAGCCCCAGATGTACGGGCGCCCGACCGCGGACCGGGCCGCCATCACCGCGGCCCCGGCGCGCCCCGAGGAGGGGCCCGCGGAGGGCAGGTCGGGCAGCCCCTCGGGGCGGCCGCCGGACCGCGAGGCGCGCTCGAAGTCGGCGCGCTCCTGCGTGGGCATCGCGTTCAGCAGCCGGCGGGCCGCGGCGAGCTTGGCCGTGACGGCGCGCTTCTGCCTGGCCACGTCCGCGCGTACGGCGTCCAGTTCGGCGAGCTTGAGGGAGGCCTCCTGGCGCTGCTGGCCGAGCCGGCGCTGCTCGGAGCGCAGTTCGTCGAGCCGACGGGCCTGGGCGCCGGTGAGCCGGTCGAGGGCGGCGGCCTTCTCCAGGTAGTCGTCCGGGTCCTCGGACAGCATCAGCTCCACGGCGGGATCGATGCCGCCGGAGCGGTACTGGGCCCCGGCGAAGGCGCCGAGGATGCCCCGCATGGTGTTGATGCGGTCCTGGCCGCGGGCCACCGCGTCCTGGGTCCGGTTGACCTCGGCCCGGAGCCTGTCGGCCTTCGCGCCCGCCTCGTTGAAGCGCTCGGTGGCCTGCTCGGCCTCCTCGAAGAGCCGGTCGACCCGGGCGCGGGCGCCGGCCGGGGGGTCGTGGGGCAGACCGGGGGCCGCGCTCGCGGGGGCGCCCGTCATGGCGACCGCGGCTCCTGCCGCGGCGGCGGTGAGGACGGTGACCTTGGTGTTCCGGTCGAGGGCACTGGGCCCGGGCCGGCGATGGGACGCCACGTGCAACCGCTCCCTTCCGCTGCGCGGTGCCCGGGTCCGCCCCCCGTGGACGGCCGTGTGCCGGGTTCCGCGCTGGCAGACAGTAGCCGCGCGGACACGCACCGGCCAACGACCGCCGAGGGCCACACACAGTGACGCCCCGCCGGAGACGCAGGTCACCGGCGGGGCGTGTGGTCAGATCGGGGCTCCGGAATTCGCCCGGATGGGCGGTGTGCGGCGCGTCCCGACGGGGCGGGGGGCGTCAGCTGCCGACGCGGACCCCGTAGGCGAAGCCGCTGAGGGATCCGTACAGGACGCCGGCGCTCGGGTTGGCGGCGTGGAAGACCTTGCCGTTGCCCGCGTACAGCCCGACGTGCTGGAGGTTGGAGTAGAAGACCAGGTCTCCGGGCTGGAGCTCGCTCAGGCTGATCTTCTGGCCGTCCTTGACCTGGTCGTAGGTCGTGCGGCCGATCTTGATCCCGGCCTGCCGGTACGCCCACTGCGTGAGGCCGGAGCAGTCGAACGCGTTCGGTCCGGTGCCGCCGCGGACGTAGGACGCGCCGTTCTTGGTCACGGCGGCGCGCAGCGCGTCCGCGGCCCGGCCGGAGCCCTTGACGTTGCTGAGCTCGGCCTGCTCGGCCGCGCTGCCGCCCGCCTTCTTGGCCTCCTCCTTGAGCTGCGCGCGCTCCTGCGCGGTCAGCGTGTTGAGGAGGGCCTGGGCCTGGGCGAGCTTGTCCGACGAGATCTTCTTCTTCTCGCCGAGCTCCTTGCGGGTCGCATCGAGGTCGGCGAGCTTGCCGGCGGCCTCCTGGCGCTGCTGCGCCAGGCTGCGCTGCTTGGCCTGGATCTTCTGGACCGCCTCGACCTGCTTGCCGCTCAACTGCTCCAGCGTGGAGGCCTTGTCGAGGTAGTTGTCGGGGTCGGCGGAGAGGAACAGCGTGAGGGACTGGTCGATGCCGCCGGTGCGGTACTGCGCGCTGGCCATCGAACCGATGGTGCCGCGCAGGACGTTGAGCTCCTCCTGGCCGCGGGCGACCTGGTCCTGGAGCTGGCCTATCTCCTTCTCCAGCTTGTCCTGGCGCTCCTGGGCCCCGTTGAACTTCTCGGTGGCCTGCTCGGCCTCTTCGTAGAGGGCGTCGACCTGGGTCTTGACCTCGTCCTTGCTCGGCTTCGCCGGAGCCGCGGAGGCACCCTGGGAGGAGAGGGCGACGGCCGCTGCTGCGGTCGCGGTCAGCACGGTCACACGAGTGCGGGTCGGCTGCTTGGGTCGACGGTGGGACGCCACGAAGGCGAGCTCCTTCTTCCTAGAGCCGCCGAAGGAACTCAAGACTCGGCGACACCTTCGCCGACACCCCGAATGAGTGATCTACCGCACGAAGGTTTGAGCTGACCCTAGTGACCCTTCTGTGATCAGTTCAAATCCTGCAGGGAAAAAACTCGGTCTCCGACCAGCTTCTTTACCTACAGCGCACGCTCCGTGCAGGGCACTTGACGGTACGTTCCCTCGAAGTCCTGCCAATTCCGGCATTCGACTCAGCAGTTACGAAACGCGTGAAAGCCGCTTCAGGAGCAAGGCGGACGCCACCGGCCGGGCCCCGGCCTTGGCCACCCCGTCGGCGACCTCGCGGTCGGTGGAGACCACGACCACCGGCCGGCCCGGCGGCTCGGCGCGCACCAGCTGGCGGATCAGCTCGTCCGCCGTCACACCGGCCTTGGAGAACAGCACCCGCACCCCGCGCGGCGGCGCGAGCAGCACGGGGGCCGCCAGCTCCGCACCGTCGAAGACACAGGTCATCTCCGCACCCGTCTGCGCGGCGAGCATCGACAGCCCGCCCAGCAGCCGCAGGCGCTGCTTCTCCAGGGGCATCGTCGGATAGCCCGTCTTGGTCACGTTGTAGCCGTCGACCACCAGGTGCGCCTGAGGCAGCGCCAGCAACTGGTCCAGCAGCGCCGGATCGGTCTCCGACAGGGCGCGCGCCGCGATGTCCTTGGGGGTCATCAGGCCCGGCTCCACCGCGTCCACGGTGTCCGCCGGCCGCGTGGACACCGGCGGCAGCGCCAGCTCGCGGCGCAGCCCCGCCGCCGCGTCCAGCACGGTGTCCAGCAGCAGCCGCAGCCGCATGTCCTCGATGCTGCGGCCCTCGCGGGTGGCCCGGCGCGAGGTCTCCAGCGCCGTCTCCACCTCCGCGAGGCGGGACTTGAGCCGCCGGGTCTCGCTCTCGGCTGCGGCCACCTGCGCGGCCGCCTCACCGCGGATGCCGTCGATCTCGGCGTTCACCTTGCGCAGGGCGGCCTCGCCCCGCTTGACGTCGCTGAGGGCGCTGCGCAGTTTGCGCTGAAGCGATTCCGCTTCCTTGCGGGCCGCGTCCAGCTCCACCCGCACCTGCTCGCCGCCGGTGCGCTGCAGCTCCCGTACGTGGACCAGTTCCTCGCGGAGGCGGTCCAGCTCCCGCCGGGTCTCCTCGCCCACCCGCTCGGCATCGGCGCGCTGCGCCTCCTCGCCCGCGGCGGCCACCAGCTTGACCCAGCCGACCGGCCGCAGGACGTACGCGGCGGCCGCCACGTCCAGCGGATCGGCGGCCGCGGGCGGGGCGCCCGCGTCCAGCGCCCCGGCGAGCTCGGCCTGCGCCTCGCGGAACTTCTCGGCGACCCGGCCGCGGAAGACGGGGTCGGTCTCGACCGCCGTCGCCATGGCGTTGCCCGCGAACTTGGCGCGCCGGGTCGGGGTGAAACGGGCGTACTGGCGCAACTGCGCCGGGAGGTCCGCGACCGTCAGACCGCCGAAGGCGTCCGAGACGAGCGCGACCACCCGGCGCCGCACGCCTTCCGGCAGCGGGCGGTCGAGCACCTCTGCGGCGTCGCCGGCCGCGTCGGCCGGCTCAGCGCCGCTTGCTGGCTCCACAATCCGTCACCCCTACCGTGATGTACGTGTGGGCACGGCTCCGTCAGGAGTCCGCGCCCGGCCTGTCCACGAGTTCGATCTGGTCCACCGCGTTGCACCAGCGGCAGCGGACCGACTCGATGGTCTCATTGACCACCTCGCGCTCCTCGACCTTCGGCTCCCCGGCGAGGTCCAAGTGGACGTACTCCACGACCTTCGACGAACGGGTGACGTCGAACCGCGTGAGGTTGCCGCACAGGGTGCAGCGCCACCGGGTGGTGTCGGTAGGCAGGGGAACCGTCATCAGGCCGCTCTCTCCTTCATGGTTCATTCAATCAAAAGCCGCCCGCACGACCCGGCGGACTGCGCAGCTCGTAACCCTACGGCCTGCCACCGCTCCAAGTGGGTCGGGTTGGGTCATGCTCGGTCGCATGATCGTAAGGTGGCAGGCCCTGCGCGAGGCCTCCCGGGGCCCGGTGGTCACGCACTCGCTGATCGCCGCGTGCTGCGTGGTGTTCCTGCTCGGCCCGGCCTCGGGCCTGAACCCGGGCTACGGGACGGGCGGGGAGCTGCTGGTCTCGGGGACGGAGTACTTCCGCCGCTGGGGCGTGGTCCCCGACGAGCTGTTCACGGGGGCCCACCGCGCCCTGCTGACGCCGCTCACGGCGCTGTTCATCCACGGCAGCTGGCTGCACCTGCTGGGCAACATGCTCTTCCTCTACGTCTTCGGCGCCATGACCGAGGAGCGCATGGGCCGGACGGAGTTCCTCTGCTTCTACGTCTGTACGGGCTACCTGGCCCTGGCCGCGTACGCGGCGGCCAACGCCTCCTCGGACCAGACGCTGGTCGGCGCCTCCGGGGCGATCTCGGCGGTCCTGGGCGCCTTCCTGTGCCTGTTCCCCAGGGCCCGGGTGACGAGCCTGTTCCCGTTCCTCTTCTTCCTGCCGCTGCGCTTCCCGGCGTGGATCGTCCTGCTCTTCTGGTTCGGCCTCCAGTGGCTGGCGGCGCACCGCGCGGGCAGCGGCCCGGGCGTCGCCTATCTGGCCCACGTGGTGGGCTTCTCGCTCGGGTTCCTCTACGCGTGGGTGCGCTACCGGCGTACGACTAGAGTGAGACGACCAGCGACGGCCAGCGAGGGAGACAGCCAACCGTGATCACCGCGATCGTGCTCATCAAGACCAGCGTGGACCGCATTCCTGAGATCGCCGAGTCCATCGCCGCGCTGGACAGCGTCAGCGAGGTCTACTCCGTCACCGGTACGTACGACCTGATCGCGCTCGTCCGCGTCGCCCGCCACGAGACCCTGGCGGACATCATCCCCGGCCGCATCAGCAAGATCCCGGGCGTCGAGGTGACGGACACCCACGTGGCGTTCCGCACCTACTCCCAGCACGACCTGGAAGCGGCCTTCGCCATCGGCCTGGACGCGTAGGGGCCTACGCCTACAGGCCCGGCAGGCTCTCGCCGGG
This sequence comes from Streptomyces sp. NPDC051183, assembly GCF_040682455.1. Classification (NCBI taxonomy): domain Bacteria; kingdom Bacillati; phylum Actinomycetota; class Actinomycetes; order Kitasatosporales; family Streptomycetaceae; genus Streptomyces; species Streptomyces sp. NPDC051183. The sequence continues at coordinate 187,867 of NZ_JBFBBA010000004.1, read as the reverse complement.
AGCCGCCGGGCGGCCTTCGGAGAGCCGGAACAGGTAGCCGCGCAGGTGGTCTTCGAGGCCGCCGTCGATGTGGGCGACGTAGTCGCGCGCCCCGGCGGCCGCCTCGCGCTCCTGGGCCTCCGCCGACGCCGACCACGTGCGGTCCAGGGCGACGGCCCACTCCCGCACCCGGCCGCGGTCCCGCCACCAGGCGCGGACCAGCTCGGGGGTCCAGTGGTCGTCACCGTCGCAGGCGTAGCCCACCATCGGGTCCTGGGCGGCCGCGCCGAGCACCGCGAGCGTCTCGTGCGCGTCGCGGGGCTGGCGGTAGACGAACTCCTCGCCCCACTCGTCGTCGTAGAGGACGTTGGCGGGCGCGATCAGCCGGCCCATCCAGCAGCTGTCGGTCCCGGAGCCGTAGAAGGGGCCCGGGACATTGCGCCAGTTGCGCCCGTCCCACCGGTCCGGCCTGGTGTTCCAGTACCCGCCGTGGGCCGGATCCGGCAGCCACGTACCGCCGTCCGGGGTGGGCAGCGGTCCGGTCCGCGCCGCGCGGGCTGTGGGTATCGGGTCCCAGTACGTCATGGCCCGACCCTGTCACACGGCCGGGACGCAGCGGCCCTCTTCGGTGCGGTACTGCCACTTGGCACCGTCCTGGACGAGCTCGCGCACCGCGCGGACGAAGCGCTCGACGTGCTCGTCGGGGGTGCCCGCGCCGAAGCTGACGCGGATGGCGTTGAGGGAGCGCTCGCCCGGGGCGGCCTCCGGGGCCCCGCACTCGCCCTGGGCCTGCGGCTCGCTGCCCAGCAGGGTGCGGACCAGCGGGTGGGCGCAGAACAGCCCGTCGCGCACGCCGATCCCGTACTCGGCGGACAGCGCGGCGGCGAAGTGCGAGCTGTTCCAGCCGTCGACGACGAAGGAGATGACGCCGACGCGCGGGGCGTCTTCGCCGAACAGGGAGAGGATCCGGACCGCCGGGACCTCGGCCAGGCCCTCGCGGACCTTGGCGATGAGCTCCTGCTCGCGGGCGACCAGGGTGTCGAAGCCGGCCTCGGTGAGCGCCCTGCACGCGGAGGCGATCGAGTACACGCCGATCACGTTCGGGGAGCCGGCCTCGTGCCGCGCGGCGGTGGTGTGCCACTCGACGTCCACCCCGCCGTCCTCCCGCCGGGCGACCTTGCGCGAGGCTCCGCCGCCGGCCAGGTACGGCTCGGCCTGCTGGAGCCAGTCCGCGCGGCCGGCCAGCACGCCCGAGCCGAAGGGGGCGTACAGCTTGTGCCCGGAGAAGGCGACCCAGTCCACGTCGAGGTCCTGCACCGAGACGGGGTGGTGCGGGGCCAGCTGGGCGGCGTCCAGGACGATGCGCGCGCCGTGGGCGTGCGCTGCGGCGGCGAGCTCCTTCACCGGCCACAGTTCGCCGGTGACGTTGGACGCGCCGGTCACGCAGACCAGCGCCGGGCCGTAGGGCTCCCGGTCGGCGAGCGCCCGTTCCAGGGTGGCGACGGCCTCGTCCGGGGTGCGGGGTGCGTTGAGGTACGTGACCTGCGCGTTCGTCCAGGGCAGCAGCGAGGCGTGGTGCTCGGTCTCGAAGACGAAGACCTGGCAGCCGGCCGGGAGCACGGCGGCGAGGAGGTTCAGGGAGTCGGTGGTGGACCGGGTGAAGACGACCTGGTCGGCGGGCCGGCAGTCGAGGAACTCGGCGACCGTGACCCGGCTCTGCTCGAAGAGGTCGGTGGAGAGCTGCGAGAGGTAGCCGGCGCCGCGGTGCACGCTGCCGTAGTACGGGGCGTACGCGGCCACGTCGTCCCAGACGCGCTGCAGGGCCGGGGCGCTGGCCGCGTAGTCGAGGGCGGCGTAGGTGACCTCGCCGCCGGTGACGAGCGGGACGGTGACGTCGCGGCCGAGGACCGGCAGCGGCGCGGCACAGGCGGGGTCGGCCTCGGCGGCGACGGAGGTGGCGGTGGTGGTGGCGACGGCGTTCAGGAATGCGGACATGGCGGTATCTCCCGGCAGGCAGGGCTGAATGGCTTCGAAAGTGCCCGTACGCGGGTACGGCGCTACGGCCGTCCGGGGTACGGGAAAGTCCTCGGAAACGAACGGGAGTACACGAAAGTGACCCTGTTCCGAGGGTTGAAGTGGGGGCGGATTCGCCCTATCGCATTCGCTTGCTCACGGAAGGAACTCCTCGAGAGACCAGGACCCCTGGTGTCGAGGGATCCGCGCTTGCCGTAGACCTCGCTGCCTACGACCTGGTCATCACCCGGGGCACCCCGCCACGGAAGGAGGGTTGCCGGACAGCAAGCCGGGGCCTAAACGCTGTCACTCGTGACCTGCTGAGCATCCTGCCACAAGATCCCTCCGGCGCAAGACCCCGGTCCACATTCCGGACCGGGATCTTGGCCGAAAATGATCAGCGGTTACTGGCCTGCACCCACCGGGCGAGCGCCGCCCGGGCCGCGCCCGAATCGATGGCCTCGGCCGCCCGGGCCATGCCGGCCCGCAGCTCCTCCTCCAGCGTGCCCGTACCGGGGTCCAGGGCCACCAGCGCGGCCGCCGAGTTCAGCAGCACGGCGTCGCGGACCGGACCCGTCTCGCCGGCCAGCAGCCGGCGGGCGACGTCCGCGTTGTACGAGGGGTCCCCGCCGCCCAGCGCGGAGACGTCGACCAGCGAGATGCCCACGTCACGGGGGTCGAAGGTCTGCTCCGCGACCTTGCCGTCGCGGACCCACCACACCCGCGAGGTCGCGGTCGTGGTCAGCTCGTCCAGGCCGTCGTCGCCCCGGAAGACCAGCGCGGAGGAGCCCCGGTCGGCCAGCACGCCCGCCATGATGGGCGCGATCCGGGCATCGGCCACACCGGTCGCCTGCGCCCGCACCCGGGCCGGATTGGTCAGCGGGCCGAGGAAGTTGAAGGTGGTCCGGATGCCCAGCTCCTTGCGGGCCGCCGCCACGTGTCGCAGCGCCGGGTGGAACTTCACGGCGAAGCAGAACGTGATCCCGGCCTCCTCCACGACCTCCACCACCCGCTGCGGGGTGAGGTCGAGGTTCACCCCGAGCTTCTCCAGGACGTCCGAGGAACCGCTCGCGGAGGACGCGGCCCGGTTGCCGTGCTTGACCACCTTGGCACCCGTACCGGCCACCACGACGGCCGACATCGTGGAGATGTTCACCGTCTTGGCGCCGTCGCCGCCGGTGCCGACGATGTCCACCGTCCGGCCCGGCACCTGGATCAGGTTGGCGTGTTCGTACATGGTGCGCACCAGGCCGGTGATCTCCGCGACCGTCTCGCCCTTGGCCCGCAGCGCGACCACGAAGCCGGCGATCTGGGCGTCGGTGGCCTCCCCGCGCATGATCCGGTCCATGGCCCAGGCCGTGTCGTCGGCGTGCAGGTCCTGGCCGTTCAGCAGGGCGTCGAGGACGCCCGGCCAGCCACGGGCCGCCACGCTGTCGCCGCCTGCCGGGGTCACAACGTTCATGGTCCGCTCCTGCTGCTGGTGGGCCGCCCCCGTACTAGCCGCCCGCGTCGATTGGGAAGGGTCTCAGCCTATCCAGCGCAGGTGAACGGCAAAGAGCCCCGTCCAATGATTGGACGGGGCTCTCACCGTGGCGACACCAGGACTGACCGAAATCAGTCCCTCATGCGTTCAAGCCGTGCGGGGATCAGTGGTGGCCGTGGCCGCTCTGGATCTCCTTGTACTCCTCCACCGTGGGCTTCGGAATCTGGTTGTCCTCGCCGAAGTAGCCCTTGCTCAGCTTCGCGCGGAGCTTCTCGGTGAGCTTCACCTTGCGCTCGACACCGTTCTCGTCGACCGTCGGGCCGATCTCGACCGGCTTGTACTGCTCGTACGAGGTGAGCGTGTGCAGCTTGCCCTGCGAGAGCGGCTCGTGGATCTCGACGAACTCACCGTGCGGCAGGCGCTTGATGATGCCGGTCTCGCGACCGTGCAGCACCTTGTCCCGGTCCCGGCGCTGGAGGCCGAGGCAGATCCGCTTGGTGATGATGAACGCGATCACCGGAAGGACGAAGAAGCCGATCCGGGCGAACCAGGTGATCGATTCGATCGACATGTGGAAGTACTGCGCGAACATGTCGTTGCCACCGGCGATCAGCAGAACGACGTACCACGTCAGCCAGGCCACACCGAAGCCCGTGCGGGTCGGGACGTTGCGCGGGCGGTCCAGGATGTGGTGCTCGCGCTTGTCGCCGGTGACCCAGGACTCGATGAACGGGTAGACCGCGATCGCGACCAGGACCAGCGGGAAGATGATCAGCGGGACGAACACGCCCAGGACGAGGGTGTGGCCCCACAGGTTGATCTCCCAGCCCGGCATGGCACGGATGAGGCCCTCGGAGAAGCCCATGTACCAGTCCGGCTGCGCACCGGTGGACACGTGGTCCGGGCGGTACGGGCCGAGCGCCCAGATCGGGTTGATCGACGCGATGGCCGAGATGGCCGCGATGACACCGAAGACCAGGAAGAAGAAGCCTCCGGCCTTGGCCATGTAGACCGGCAGCAGCGGCATGCCGACGACGTTCTTCTCGGTCTTGCCGGGACCCGCGTACTGGGTGTGCTTGTGGTACACGACGAGGATCAGGTGGGCCACGATCAGGCCCATCATGATGCCCGGCAGCAGCAGGATGTGCACCGAGTAGAAGCGCGCGACGAAGTCGCCGCCCGGGAACTCGCCGCCGAAGAGGAAGAACGACAGGTACGTGCCGACGACCGGCACGGACAGGACCGCGCCCTCCATGAAGCGGACACCGGTGCCCGAGAGCAGGTCGTCCGGCAGGGAGTAACCGGTGAAACCGGTGAACATGCCGAGGACCAGCAGCAGGAAGCCGAAGATCCAGTTGACCTCGCGCGGCTTGCGGAACGCGCCCGTGAAGAACACGCGCATCATGTGCACGAGCATCGCGGCGACGAAGATCAGCGCCGACCAGTGGTGGATCTGCCGGATGAGCAGACCGCCGCGGACGTCGAAGCTGATGTCGAGCGTCGAGGCGAAGGCCTCGGACATCGTGACGCCCTGCATCGGGACGTACGAGCCGTGGTACACGACCTCGTTCATGCTCGGGTGGAAGAACAGCGTCAGGTACACACCCGTGAGGATGAGGATCGTGAAGCTGTAGAGGCAGATCTCACCCAGCATGAAGGACCAGTGGTCCGGGAAGATCTTGCGCATGTTCGCCTTGGCGAGGGTGTAGATGCCCAGGCGGCCGTCCGCCCAGTCGGCTACGCGCTCGCCGGCCGGCGCTTTGCGTTCAGTGTCAGTGGCAGTGCTCATCCGCGCTCCCAGAAAGCAGGGCCGACGGGCTCTTCGAAGTCGCCGAGCGCCTCGAGGAAGCCTTCGTCATTGACGCCGATCCGCAGCTGCGGAAGCGCGTGACCAGCCGGGCCGAAGATGACTCGGGCGCCGTCGGAGAGGTCGAAGGTGGACTGGTGGCACGGGCAGAGCACGTGGTGCGTCTGCTGCTCGTACAGGCTGATCGGGCAGCCGACGTGGGTGCAGATCTTGGAGTAGGCCACGATGCCCTCGTGGGACCACTCCAGCTCCTGCTTGTCCTTGATGTCCTCCGGCTTGATCCGGACGATCATCAGGGCGGCCTTGGCGATCTGGACCTGGAAGTCGTGCTGGTGCTCTTCCAGGCCTTCCGGCATGGCGAAGGTCAGCGAACCGACGATGACGTCCTCGGGACGCAGCGGCTCCATCGTGTTCTGGTTGATGAGCAGCTTGCCCTTGGCCCAGATGGTCTTGCGGAGCTTGTCCTCGGGCAGCGGGCCCAGGTCGCGCAGGATCACGACGGCGGACAGCGGCAGCAGGGCCAGCGCGCCGAGCATCGTGTTGCGCAGCAGGGGACGACGGGCGATGGCGGACTCGTCCGTGCCATCGGCGAAGTCCTGCATGACCTTGGCCCGGACGTCGGCCGGAGCCGCGATCTCGTGGCGCTCGTCGGCGATCTCCTCGTCGGACATCAAGGTGCGGGCCCAGTGGACCGCGCCCGCGCCGATGCAGAAGAGGGCCGCGCCCAGGGTCATGCCCAGGGCGAAGTTGAGCGCGCTCACCTTCCCGATCGGGAAGATGTAGACGATCTTGTCGACCCGGATGCTCACGTAGGAGGCGATGAAGCCGATCGTGGCCAGCATCGACAGCGTGAACAGCATCGCGACCGTGCGCTCGGAACGCTTGGCCGCCCGCTCGTCGATGTCCTGGATGCGGGGCTTGTGGACCGGCAGGCCCGGGTCGGCGAACGGGTCGTCCGCGACCGCTACACCACCGTGGTGCGCGTCGCCCTGCTCGCTCGGCAGGTGCTTCTCTTCGGGAATGTCTTGGCTACTCATGACTTCTTGGCCTTAGCGGTGTGGGCCGCGACCCAGACGGCGACAGCGATCAACGCACCCAGACCGAAGACCCAGCCGAACAGACCCTCGGAGACGGGGCCGAGGCCGCCGAGCTTGAGGCCACCGGGGCTGGTCGACTTCTCGCCGTTCACGGTCTGGAGGTACGCGATGATGTCCTTCTTCTGCTTCTCCGGCATGGTGCTGTCCGGGAAGGAGGGCATGTTCTGCGGGCCGGTGAGCATGGCCTCGTAGATGTGCTTCGGCTCGACGCCCTCGAGGTTGGGGGCGTACTTGCCGTTCGTCAGCGCGCCGCCCTCACCAGTGAAGTTGTGGCACTGCGCGCAGTTGTTGCGGAACAGCTCACCACCCTTGGCGATGTCGGCACCCGCCGGGTCGTACTGCTTCTCGGTCGGCGTGATGGGGCCGGCGCCGAGGGAGGCGATGTACGCGGCGAGCTGGTCGATCTGCGCCTGGGTGTAGATGTTGGGCTTCTTCGGCACCTGGGCGCCGGGCTGCTGGGCCGGCATGCGGCCCGTGCTCACCTGGAAGTCGACGGCCGCGGAGCCGACGCCGACCAGGCTCGGGCCGTCAGAGGAACCCTGACCGCCGGTTCCGTGGCAGCTTGCGCAGCTCACGGCGTAGAGCTTCTTGCCCTCCTCGATGGCGAGGGACTGGGCGGTTTCATCGGCCTGCGCCTTGCCCGCGGGGGCGAAGGCGGCGTAAAGCCCCCCAGTGGCCGCCAGCGCGAGGAGTAGAACGACGACCGCCGCCAGCGGATGGCGTCGTCGTGAGGAGAGCTTTTTCACGGATTACCCCGGTGTCAGGATCTTCTGCGTCGGTGTGTCTGGACGGAGTGCCGGGTCGGACCCGGCAACGGGTTCGCTACTTGATCAGGTAGATCGTCGCGAAGAGGCCGATCCAGACGACATCGACGAAGTGCCAGTAGTAGGACACGACGATGGCCGACGTGGCCTGTTCGTGGGTGAACCTCTTGGCCGCGTACGTCCGGCCGAGGACCAGCAGGAAGGCGATGAGACCGCCCGTCACGTGCAGACCGTGGAAGCCGGTGGTCAGGTAGAACACCGAGCCGTACGGATCGGACGAGAGGCTCATGCCCTCGTGCTTGACCAGCTCGGTGTACTCGAACACCTGGCCGCCAATGAAGATCGCACCCATGACGAACGTGATGATGAACCACGTCCTGAGCTTCTTCACGTCACCGCGCTCGGCTGCGAATACGCCGAGCTGGCAGGTGAGCGAGGAGAGCACCAGGATCGTGGTGTTCGTCGCCGAGAAGGGCAGATTCAGGAACGAAGCCTGTTCTGACCAGTACTCGGCGCCCATCACGGATCGCAGGGTGAAGTACATCGCGAAGAGGGCCGCGAAGAACATCAGCTCGGAACTCAACCAGATGATGGTTCCGACGCTGACGAGGTTCGGCCGGTTGACCGTCGGGTGCGCGTGCCCGGTATCTACTGTCGTTGCTGTCGCCACGACCGACATTATGTCGGTCGCTTATCCCGCCCTCACCCCGGGGGGTGCCGTTCGGAGTGTCAGGGGCGTGTGCAAGGCCCGAACGGCCCATCAGATCGCCCTCCGGGAGCGGCTGGGAACTCCGCGGGAAGTCTGCGGGCGAGGCTGTCCGAACCGATGTTGACACCGGGGCAGACGGAGTAGCATCCCGCGCATCATCAGCGTTTTTCGCGGATACGTGGAGGAACGAAATGCGGGCGACTGCGCGGGTTCTGGTCTACAGCGACGACGCGGGCACCCGGGAGCAGGTACGACTGGCGGCCGGGCGCAGGCCGGCCGCGGACCTGCCGCCCGTGGAGTTCCTGGAGTGCGCCACGCTGCCGGCTGTCCTGACGGAACTGGATGCGGGCGGGATCGACGTCTGCGTGCTGGACGGCGAGGCGGCCCCGGCCGGGGGCATGGGCGTGGCGCGGCAGATCAAGGACGAGGTCTTCAACTGCCCGCCGGTGCTGCTGCTCATGGGGCGGCCGCAGGACGCCTGGCTGGCCACGTGGAGCCGCGCGGACGCGGCCGTCACCCTTCCGGTGGATCCTGTGGAGTTCGCGGCCGCCCTGGCGGGTCTGCTGCGCGCCCGGCTGTCCTCCTCGGCCGCGTAGCCGCCCCGCACGCACGCGGCGGCGCGCGGGAGCCCCTTGGGACTCCCGCGCGCCGGTAGGTGGCCGTACGGGCCTCTGCGGCCCGGTCCGGGGCCCTCCTGGCCCCCTCGCGGCCGCCCGGGGCTCAGACCTGCGGGCGCAGGCGCGCCTGGTCGATGGGGCTGCGGCCCTCCTGGGTGCCCTTGAGGAGGGCGCTGCCCTCGCGCCAGTCCTTCCAGTCGACGTTCCAGTCGCCGTAGCCGTTGCCGAAGTTGTCCATGTCGTCGCCGATGCTGTTGATCACTCTGACGATGTCGCCCTCGGTGATGTTCTCGTAGAACCAGGCGGCGTTGCCGGTGCTCATGCCGGTGCAGCCGTGGCTGACGTTCGCGTAGCCGTGGGAGTCGATGGACCACGGTGCGGCATGGACGTATTCACCACTCCAGGTGACACGGGTCGCGTAGTAGACGGGCAGGTTGTAGTACTCGCTGCCGCCGATGCCGACCGTGTCGCCGCGCATCTGGACGTAGTACTGCTTGCCGAGCACGACCTTGACGCCGTTGCGGGTGGAGAAGCCCGGCTTCCCGGTGGTCACCGGGATGGTGTTGATCACTTCTCCGTTGCGCCTGAAGGTGAGGTAGTGCGAAGAGGCGTCGGTGGTGACCTCGACGCGGTCGCCGATCTCCAGCTTGAGCGGCTTTGCAGCGGCTCCGTGGAGGTCCTCGGCGATTTTGATGCCCTCCAGGTTGCTCCGTACGGAGACCTCGGTGTTGGCGGGCCAGTAGTCCTTGGGCCGGTAGTGGAGCGTCTTGTCGTCCACCCAGTACCAGGCGCCCACGACTCCGGGCGGGGCGGTGACGATCAGGCCCCGCTCGATGACGGCTCGGGCCGCCTTGTCCTTCACCGGCTCGTCGAGTTCGGCCGTGAGGGGCTGTCCGACGCCGTATTTGCCCTCGTCGGGGCCGAATTCGACCTTGAGGACCTTCTTGGCCGGGGTGGTGTCGAAAGTCAGCGTGCGCTGCCCCGGGGCGCCCCGCTGGTCCTCCGTGCCCACGATGACCGTGTAGCGGACGCCCGCGGCCATCGGGACGGTGCTGTGCCAGCGGTCGCCCGCGGCCGACAGCTCGCCGGCCAGGCGGCGGCCGTGGCTGTCCACGGCGCTGACGTCGGTGATCCGGCCGTCGCCGCTCTTGGCGGTCACTTCCAGGGGCTTGTCGGGGTCGACGGGGCGGCTGCCGGAGGCCTGGTTGAAGGCGACTTGATCGCCCGCGTCGTACGGGCGGGCAGACAGCGGGTTGTCGCCGGACCCGCATGCGGTGGCGCCGGCCCCGAGGGACGCGACCAGCAGGGAGCAGCTGAGTACCGTCCAAAGACGCGGTGAGTGCTTCATGGAGCCAACGCTATGAAGGTATGACAATTACGGCGCGCGGGATGACTGCAAACGAGGGGCCCGGACTCCTCTGTCCGAGGTGTCCGGGCCCCAAGTGCCTGGCGGCGCCGCCGCTCAAGGCGCGGCGCGTGGTGCGGCTACTGGTTCTGGTTCTCGCCGCGGTAGTACTCGTACACCCAGCCCCACAGGCCGATCAGGATGATCGGAGCCGAGAAGTACATCAGCCACCATCCGAAGACGACGCCCATGAAGGCGAGCGCGCCACCGATGGCCAGCGAGAGCGGCTGCCAGCTGTGCGGGGCGAAGAACCCCAGCTCGCCCGCCTCGTCGGCGACGTCGGCCTCCTTGTTGTCCTGGGCCATCTCGTCCACGCGCTTGGCCGTGAAGGCCAGGTAGTAGCCGATCATGACGCTCAGGCCGAAGGCCAGGAAGAGCGCGGTGGTGCCTACGGGCTCCTTCGACCACACGCCGTACACGACGGCCATGATCAGGATGAAGAAGGAGAGCCAGAGGAACATCTTGCCCTGGATCTTCACTTGCCGGCCTCCTTGCCACCGGTGACTGCCTTGGTGGCCACGCTGTGGTCCTCAAGGTGGTCGAGGGCCGCGATCTCCGGGTGGTGCAGGTCGAACGCCGGGGATTCGGAACGGATCCGCGGCAGGGTGAGGAAGTTGTGCCGCGGCGGCGGGCAGGAAGTCGCCCACTCCAGCGAACGGCCGTAACCCCACGGGTCGTCGACCTCGATCTTCTTGCCGTACTTCGCCGTCTTCCAGACGTTGTACATGAAGGGCAGCATCGACAGGCCCAGCAGGAACGAGCTGATCGTGGAGATCGTGTTCAGCAGGGTGAAGCCGTCGGCCGCGAGGTAGTCCGCGTAACGACGCGGCATGCCCTCGGCGCCCAGCCAGTGCTGCACCAGGAACGTGCCGTGGAAGCCCACGAACAGCGTCCAGAAGGTGATCTTGCCCAGGCGCTCGTCCAGCATCTTGCCCGTGAACTTCGGCCACCAGAAGTGGAAGCCGGAGAACATCGCGAAGACCACGGTGCCGAAGATGACGTAGTGGAAGTGCGCGACGACGAAGTACGAGTCGGAGACGTGGAAGTCCATCGGGGGCGAGGCCAGGATGACGCCGGTCAGGCCACCGAAGGTGAAGGTGACCAGGAAGCCGACGGCCCAGAGCATCGGTGTCTCGAAGGACAGCGAGCCCTTCCACATGGTGCCGATCCAGTTGAAGAACTTCACACCGGTCGGTACCGCGATCAGGAAGGTCATGAAGGAGAAGAACGGCAGCAGCACACCGCCGGTGACGTACATGTGGTGGGCCCACACGGTCACCGAGAGACCGGCGATCGAGATCGTCGCCGCGATCAGACCGATGTAACCGAACATCGGCTTGCGGGAGAAGACCGGGATGACCTCGGAAATGATTCCGAAGAACGGCAGCGCGATGATGTACACCTCTGGGTGTCCGAAGAACCAGAAGAGGTGTTGCCACAGCAGCGCGCCGCCATTGGCCGAGTCGAACACGTGCGCACCAAACTTGCGGTCGGCCTCCAGCGCGAACAGCGCGGCGGCCAGCACCGGGAAGGCGAGCAGGACCAGAACACCGGTCAGCAGCACGTTCCAGGTGAAGATCGGCATGCGGAACATCGTCATGCCGGGGGCGCGCATGCAGATGATCGTGGTGATGAAGTTGACCGAGCCGAGGATCGTGCCGAAGCCGGAGAAGGCCAGACCCATGATCCACATGTCGGCGCCGATGCCCGGCGAGCGGACCGCGTCCGACAGCGGGGAGTAGGCGAACCAGCCGAAGTCGGCGGCACCCGAGGGGGTGACGAAGCCGGCCACCGCGATGGTCGAGCCGAAGAGGTACAGCCAGTACGCGAACATGTTCAGCCGCGGGAACGCCACGTCGGGCGCGCCGATCTGCAGCGGCATGATCCAGTTCGCGAAGCCGGCGAACAGCGGGGTGGCGAACATCAGCAGCATGATCGTGCCATGCATGGTGAAGGCCTGGTTGAACTGTTCGTTCGACATGATCTGCGTGCCCGGACGGGCCAGCTCGGCGCGCATGAACAGCGCCATGATCCCGCCGATGATGAAGAACACGAACGACGTGACCAGGTACATCGTGCCGATGGTCTTGTGGTCGGTCGTGGTCAGCCACTTCACGACCACATTGCCCGGCTGCTTGCGCCGCACCGGCAGCTCGTTCTCATACGAGTCGGCGGCGGCACCCTGGGATTCGTTGAGGATGCTCACAGTTTGTTCACTTCCGCATTCCGGGCCGGTTCGGTCTGCTTGATGCCGGCCGGGAGGTAGCCGGTCTGCCCCTTCTCGGCCAGCTCCTTGAGGTGCGCGCGGTACTCCTCCGGCGAGACGACCTTCACGTTGAAGAGCATCCGGGAGTGGTCCACGCCGCACAGCTCGGCGCACTTGCCCATGAAGACGCCCTCTTCGGTCGGGGTGACCTCGAAGACGTTGGTGTGGCCCGGGATGACGTCCTGCTTGAACAGGAACGGGACCACCCAGAAGGAGTGGATGACGTCGTTGGACGACAGGATGAAGCGGACCTTCTCGCCCTTGGGCAGGTAGAGGGTCGGTCCGGGCCAGCCCTTCTCCTCGTTCCGGTCACTGGGGACGCCCTTGGTGTAGACGCCTTCGGCGCCCTTGGGGAAGTCCTTGGTGAAACGGTCCGGGATGGCGGCGAGCTCCTTGGGAACCTCGCTGCCCTTGGGGGTGGCCGCGTCCCCGTCCACGTTCTCGATGTAGTTGAAGCCCCAGCTCCACTGGTAGCCGACCACGTTGATCGTGTGAGCCGGCTTGTCGGAGAGGGCGAGCAGCTTCGACTCGTCACGCGCGGTGAAGTAGAAGAGCACCGAGACGATGATGAGCGGGACCACGGTGTACAGCGCCTCGATGGGCATGTTGTACCGGGTCTGCGGGGGAACCTCGACCTTGGTCCGGCTGCGCCGGTGGAAGATGACGCTCCACATGATCAGGCCCCACACGAGGATGCCGGTGATCAGAGCGGCGGCCCACGACCCCTGCCACAGGGAGAGGATGCGAGGCGCCTCCTCCGTGACCGGGCGGGGCAATCCGAGGCGGGGGAAACTTTCCCAGTTGTACTTGCAACCAGTGGCGGTCGCCAGGACCACGCCCGCAGTCAGCGCCTGCAGCAGCTTCCGCCGCATCGGGCGCCGCGGCGAGCGGTCGGAGCCGTAGGGACTCACGTAGCGCCTTCCCGAGAGTCTCGGCCCGCGCGGCCGGCCGCGGCCGCATTCGGGTCGGTCGCCGGCCCTGACGCAGGCAGGGGTTTGGATGTTTATGCGGACCAAACCCTACTGGACGCTATTTGGGGTCGCGCGGGGAGGGTGCCCAACGCGCCGCTACTGCCCCCGAAGGGATGGATCCGCCGTACGGGGGACGGCCCCGGCACCCCCGAATGGCGGGCTCCGGAACACATCTGACGGCCCCTGACCTCGGGCGGACCGGACCGGGGGCTAGCGTGACCGGATGCCGTACTTCGACACCGCGTCCGCCGCCCCCCTGCATCCCGTGGCCCGGCAGGCGTTGCAGGCCTCGCTCGACGAGGGCTGGGCCGACCCGGCCCGGCTGTACCGGGAGGGGCGGCGGGCCCGGCTGCTGTTGGACGCGGCGCGGGAGGCCGCGGCGGAGGCGGTGGGGTGCCGCCCCGACGAGCTGGTGTTCACCCCTTCGGGGACGCACGCGGTTCACACGGGCATCGCCGGGGTCCTCGCCGGGCGGCGGCGTGTCGGCGGGCGTCTGGTCGTATCGGCGGTCGAGCACAGTTCCGTTCTGCATGCGGCGGAGCTCCACCGGGCGGGTGGCGGGACGGTCACCGAGGTCGGCGTGGACCGCCTCGGCGCGGTCTCGGCCTCCGGGTACGCGCAGGCGGTGGGCCCCGCCACGGCGCTGGCCTGCCTCCAGTCGGCCAATCACGAGGTGGGCACCGTCCAGCCGGTGGCGGAGGTGGCCGAGGTCTGCGCGGCGGCCGGCGTGCCGTTGCTCGTGGACGCGGCGCAAACGCTGGGCTGGGGCCCGGTGGAGGGGGCGTGGTCGGCGCTGGCCGCCAGTGCGCACAAGTGGGGCGGACCGGCGGGGGTCGGCCTGCTGGCGGTGCGCAAGGGGGTCCGGTTCTCCCCCCAAGGCCCCGCCGACGAACGGGAGTCGGGCCGCTCCCCCGGTTTCGTCAACCTCCCGGCGGTCGTCGCGGCGGCGGCCTCGCTGCGTGCGGTGCGGGCCGAGGCGGACGCGGAGGCGGCGCGGCTGCGGGTACTGGTCGACCGGCTCCGGCGGCGGGTGGCCCGGCTGGTCCCGGACGTCGAGGTGGTGGGCGACCCGGACCGGCGGCTGCCGCACCTGGTCACCTTCTCCTGTCTCTACGTGGACGGGGAGACGCTGTTGCACGAGCTGGACCGGGCGGGCTACTCGGTCTCCTCCGGATCCTCCTGCACCAGCTCGACCCTGACGCCGTCGCACGTGCTGCGGGCGATGGGCGTGCTGTCGGAGGGGAACGTACGGGTGTCCCTGCCGGCCGGGACGACCGCGGCGGAGGTGAACGGGTTCCTGGAGGTGCTGCCGGGCGCGGTGGCCGGGGTGCGGGAGCAGCTGGGCGTCACGGAGCCGTCGGCGGTGCCGCCGGTCGCCGATGACCTGGAGCTGGACGCGCTCGGGCTGCGCTGTCCGCAGCCGGTGATCGAGCTGGCCCGGGCGATCGGGCAGGTGCCGGTCGGCGGTACCGTCACCGTCCTGTCGGACGACGAGGTGGCCCGGCTGGACATCCCGGCCTGGTGCGCGATGCGGGGCCACGCCTACCTCGGCGAAGCCCCCCGCCCGGCGGGCTCGGCGTACACGGTCCGCCGCCTGCGCTGACCGCGCGGGCCGCACCCCCCGGGGCCCCGCGCCTCGAACGCCGGCGGGGCCGACCCGGCCGGCGTTCGAGCTCCGGAGGTCAGGCCGCGAGGTGGGAGCGGACCTCGGCCGCGGCCTCTTCGCCGTAGGCCTTCGTGAAGCGCTCCATGAAGTGCGCACGGGCCAGGGTGTACTCCTGCGTGCCCAGCGTCTCGATGACCAGCGTCGCCAGCATGCAGCCCAGCTGCGCGGAACGCTCCAGGCCGACGCCCCAGCCCAGCCCGGTCAGGAAGCCCGCGCGGAACGCGTCGCCGACGCCCGTCGGGTCGACCTTCGCCGTCTCGTCGGGGCAGCCGACCAGCAGCGGCTCCTCGCCGACCCGCTCGATGCGCACGCCCTGCGAGCCCAGGGTGGTGACCCGGGTGCCGACCTTGGCGAGGATCTCCTCGTCGGTCCAGCCGGACTTCGACTCGATGAGGCCCTTCTCGTACTCGTTGGAGAAGAGGTACGTCGCACCCTCCATCAGGGTGCGGATGTTCTCGCCGTCCATCCGGGCGATCTGCTGCGAGAAGTCCGCGGCGAAGGGGATCCCGCGCGTGCGGCACTCCTCCGTGTGGCGGAGCATCGCCTCGGGGTCGTCGGCGCCGATGAGGACGAGGTCCAGCCCGCCCACCCGGTCGGCGACGGCCTTCAGCTCGATCTGCCGGGCCTCGCTCATCGCACCGGTGTAGAAGGAGCCGATCTGGTTGTGGTCGGCGTCCGTGGTGCAGACGAAGCGCGCGGTGTGCAGCACCTCGGAGATCCGGACGGACTCGGTGTCGACGCCGTGCCGGTCCAGCCAGGCGCGGTACTCGTCGAAGTCGGAGCCGGCCGCGCCGACCAGGATCGGGCGGGTGCCGAGCTGCCCCATGCCGAAGCAGATGTTCGGGCCGACCCCGCCCCGCCGGACGTCGAGGTTGTCGACGAGGAAGGAGAGCGAGACCGTGTGCAGCTGGTCCGCGACCAGCTGGTCGGCGAAGCGGCCCGGGAAGGTCATGAGGTGGTCGGTGGCGATGGAGCCGGTGACTGCGATGCGCACGGCGTGGATGCTCCTGCGGAGGATGGCTGGGGGGACATTCAAAACTACCCGGTCATCGGCATGTGGCCGACCTGCCGAAACTACCCCGTAGTAGCTCTTTCTTACCGCAGCGTGGCGTGCCTAACGTGCCCCCATGACCTACACCGATGGCTTCGGGTACGCCGACAACGCCGCCGACGCGCGGCCCGGCTTCGCACGACTCCTGGGCGACTGCGCCAGGATGGCCCCGCACTGGGCAGTCCCGGCGGACCCCCGTCCGGACCGGGTGGCGCCCTCGCAGATCCACGGGATCAGCGTCCCGCCGGCCTCGGCCCGCCTGATCGCCTCCACCGCCGAATACGGCGACTAGAAGGGGCGAACGGGCACCGCGGAACCGGATCGGCGTCTGTTCCGTCACACCGGCACCACGAAGAAGTGGGCCGGGACGGGAAAAGGAGCGATGCGGTGACCAGCGAACAACCCGACACCGACACACCCGACACATCACGCGCCACGCGGCGGCGGCCCGCCTGGGCCGTCGGCTCGATCGCCGCCGCCGTCCTGCTCGCCGGCGGCGGCACGGCGTACTGGGCGTCGACCGCCTACGGCGACGGCTCATCGGGCGGCAGTCGTACGGGTGACAGCGCGGCCTCCGCGCCCCGCGTCGCCACCGGCCCGTCGGGCCCCGGCATCGCCCCCGGCGAACCGGACCCGTCAGGCGGCCCGGTCACGTACAAGGCGGAGGTCAAGCTCCCGGAGGGTCCGGCCACCGCGCCCTCCTTCACGGCGGGCGGCGAGGTGGGCTCCGCCGAGGTGGCCCGGCTCGCGACGGCCCTCGGCATCTCCGGCGCCCCGCGGCTCACGGGCGACCTCTGGCAGGCCGGGGAGACCGCGGACGGCTCGGGCCCCCGGCTGACCGTGACCCGTACCGCGCCCGGTACCTGGAGCTTCTCCCGCTTCCAGGGGGACGGCGGCAACGGCAACGGCGCCGGGGACGACTGCGTGCGCGGCAAGGACACCTGCGGTCCGGCCACCCTCCCCCAGAGCGACCGGGGCAGCCAGGGCAACCCGGGCAGCCGGAGCGGCGCGGGCAAGAGCGGCAAGCCGGTGACCGAGGAGGCCGCCAAGGCCGCCGCGGCGCCCGTCCTCGCGGCGGCCGGCCAGAGCGGCGCCAAGCTGGACGCGCACCTCACCCAGGGCTCGCTCCGCGTGGTCAGCGCCGACCCGGTGATCGGCGGGCTGCCCACGGCGGGCTGGTCCACCAGGGTCAGCGTCGGCGCGGACTCCCGGGTGGTGGCGGGCAGCGGCGAGCTGAAGACGCCGGTACGGGCCGCCGAGCAGCCGGTGGTGGGTGCCGTCGAGGCACTGGCCCGGCTGAACGCGGCGTCGTCGGGCTCCGACGGGACGGGCCCCGGCCCCAGCGGCTGCGCGACCACCGTCCCGGTGTCCCCGGACACCCCGGTCGGAGCCACGGACACGCTGCCGTGCAACCCGGAGCCGCGCCCGATGAAGCCCCCGCGGACCGAGACCGTACGGGGGGCCGTGCTCGGGCTGGTCCCCGGGACGGTCGACGGGGCGCGCGGCCTGGTCCCGGCCTGGCTGTTCGAGGTGGCGGGCAAGAACGGCGGGCCCGGCCGCACGGTGACCCAGCCCGCGGCGGCCGACGACAGCGCCCCGACGCCCCCGAAGGGACGTACCGTGCCCGGATTCTCCTACGCGGAGGCCGACCGGAAGCTGACGGTGACGTTCTGGGGCGGCGTGTGCAGCACGTACGCGCTGGAGGCCCGCGAGGAGGCCGGATCCGTCATGGTCAAGATCACGGACACCCCGAACAAGCCGGACCAGGCCTGCATCATGCTCGCGCAGGAGATGTCGCTGACCGCCACGCTCCGGGAGCCGCTCGGCGACCGGAAGGTGGTCGACGCGACGACGGGCAAGGCGCTGCCCCGGCAGTAGCCGCCCGGCACCCGCCGGCACCCGCACATGCGCGAGGGGGCCACCGGTCGAATCCGACCGGTGGCCCCCTCGCGTGGTCCTACAGGCTTAGCTGAAGGAGTCGCCGCAGGCGCAGGAGCCCGTGGCGTTCGGGTTGTCGATCGTGAAGCCCTGCTTCTCGATGGTGTCGACGAAGTCGATCGAGGCACCGTGGAGGTACGGGGAGCTCATGCGGTCCGTGACGACCTTGACGCCGTCGAAGTCCTTCACGACGTCGCCGTCGAGGGAACGCTCGTCGAAGAAGAGCTGGTAGCGCAGGCCGGAGCAACCGCCGGGCTGGACGGCGACGCGCAGCGCCAGGTCCTCGCGGCCTTCCTGCTCCAGCAGGGTCCTGACCTTCTCGGCGGCGGCGTCGGACAGGAGGATGCCGTCGCTCACAGTGGTCTTTTCGTCCTGTACGGACATCTGCATTCACTCCCGAAGTGGGCGGCTCCCCGCGCGGCGGCAGGGAAACGTCGGACTCTTGCCGTCGGTGGCAACGAGCGGGACCGCGGATTCATTCCGGGACCCGACGCTTGTTTCAGATATTCATGCTCGCACACCCTCGCGGACGGGTGGTCCCGCGGACGAGCGGCTCGTGCGGCGCTGGGGCGCGCGGGCGAATTCGTCACATGGACACTATCGGCATCGTCAAAGTGACGTGAAGCGGTTATGATAGATAGCGTCAAATAGACGAGAAGTCGACGCGATGTCTCCCAGAAGTCCCTTGTCGCAGAACAGAAAGGGTGCGTGTCGTGACCACCGCCCAGCCTTTGGACGTCCAGCCGACGCCCCTTGCCCTGCTGCTGCTCGGCCGTGAGGCCGACCCCAAGAGCGAGCGCGGGGTGGAGTGCCCCGGCGACCTGCCCTCGCCGTCGGACCCGAACCTCGTGGCGCGCGCCCGCGCGGCCAAGGAGAAGCTCGGGGACAAGGTCTTCATCCTCGGCCACCACTACCAGCGCGACGAGGTCATCGAGTTCGCCGACGTCACCGGTGACTCGTTCAAGCTGGCCAAGGACGCGGCCGCCAAGCCGGAGGCCGAGTACATCGTCTTCTGCGGCGTGCACTTCATGGCCGAGTCCGCGGACATCCTGACCTCCGACGACCAGAAGGTCGTCCTGCCCGACCTCGCGGCCGGCTGCTCGATGGCCGACATGGCCACCGCCGAGCAGGTCGCCGAGTGCTGGGACGTGCTGACGGACGCCGGCATCGCCGGTACGACGGTCCCCGTCTCGTACATGAACTCCTCCGCCGACATCAAGGCCTTCACGGGCAAGCACGGCGGCACGATCTGCACCTCGTCCAACGCGAAGAAGGCCCTGGAGTGGGCCTTCGAGCAGGGCGAGAAGATCCTGTTCCTCCCGGACCAGCACCTGGGCCGCAACACCGCCGTCCGCGACATGGGCATGTCCCTGGACGACTGCGTGCTCTACAACCCGCACAAGCCGAACGGCGGCCTGACCGTCGAGCAGCTGCGGAACGCCAAGATGATCCTGTGGCGCGGGCACTGCTCGGTGCACGGGCGCTTCTCGGTCGACTCGGTCAACGACGTGCGCGCCCGGATCCCCGGTGTGAACGTCCTCGTCCACCCCGAGTGCAAGCACGAGGTCGTGGCTGCCGCGGACTACGTCGGCTCGACGGAGTACATCATCAAGGCGCTGGAGGCGGCCCCGGCCGGCTCCAAGTGGGCCATCGGCACCGAGCTGAACCTCGTCCGCCGCCTGGCGAATCGATTCGCCGCCGAGGACAAGGAAGTCGTCTTCCTCGACAAGACGGTCTGCTTCTGCTCGACGATGAACCGCATCGACCTCCCGCACCTCGTGTGGACCCTGGAGTCGCTGGCCGAGGGCAACCTCGTCAACCAGATCCAGGTCGACAAGGAGACCGAGAGCTTCGCGAAGCTCGCGCTGGAGCGGATGCTCGCCCTGCCGTAGCACTCGTACGCGGGTACGCGGATACGCGGATACGCATGCACGCACCAAGGGGCGCCCGGCAGCAGCCGGGCGCCCCTTCGCTCTGCCGGTGGGTCAGACCTTGACCGGGTCCTGTTCCGCCGGCTGCGACGGGACCACCGTGAGGCGGGCCCGCTTCTTCTCGCGGCGGCGCTCCTTGCGGAGCTCGACCATCGTGTAGAGCGTCGGCACCAGGAGCAGCGTCAGCAGGGTGGAGCTGATCAGGCCGCCGATGACCACGACCGCGAGCGGCTGAGAGATGAAGCCGCCCTCGCCCGTCACGCCGAGCGCCATGGGCAGCAGCGCGAAGATCGTCGCCAGGGCCGTCATCAGGATCGGGCGCAGCCGGTGCCGGCCGCCCTCGATGACCGCCTCCACGACGCCCAGGCCCTGGGCGCGGTACTGGTTGACCAGGTCGATCAGGACGATCGCGTTGGTCACCACGATGCCGATGAGCATCAGCATGCCGATCATCGCCGGGACGCCCATCGGGGTGCCGGTGGCGATGAGCAGGCCCAGCGCGCCGGTCGCCGCGAACGGGATGGAGACCAGCAGGATCAGCGGCTGGACCAGCGAGCGGAAGGTCGCGACCAGCAGCATGAACACGATCGCAATGGCCGCGAGCATGGCCAGGCCCAGCGAGCTCTGGGCCTCGGACTGGTCCGAGGAGACACCGCCGATGGTGGCCGTGGCCCCCTCGGGCAGGTCCAGCGCCTTGATCTTCGTCTGGAGCGCGCCGCTGACGGCGCCGGTGTTGTCACCGGTCGGCCGCGCGGTGATGGTCGCGGCGCGGGCACCGTCGATCCGGGTCATCGCGACGGGGCCCGGGACCTCCTCGACCTCGGCGATGTCGCCGAGCCTCACGGGGCCGACGGGCAGCTCCCGCAGCTGCGCCAGGGTGGTGGCCGGCTGCGCGGACCTGATGACGATGTCCCGCTCGGTGTCGTCGAGCACGGCCTTGCCCGCCGGGTTGCCCCGTACGGCCTGGGCCACGATCGCGCCGAGCGCCGCCTGGTTCAGGCCCGCGTCGGCGGCCTTGGCGTTGGCGGTCACCGAGATCCGGGGCACGGACTGGGACAGGTCGCTCTGGACGTCGGTGACGTCCTTCAGCTCCGCGACCTCGGCGCGGACCTGTTCGGCGGCCTTGGCGAGGACCTCGCCGTCACCGGCCTTGACGACCACGCTGAGGTTCTGGCTGCCGAAGCCGTCGCCCGCGGCGATGGTCGTGTCGCCGATGCCGTCGAGCTTGGCCAGCTCGGCCTCGATGTGCTTCTTCACCGCATCCGCATCGCCCGCATCCTTCAGGCCGACCTGGTACGAGGCCTGGTTGGAGCCCGTGCCGCCGCCGAAGGCGGCCATGAAGCCGGAGGAGCCGACGGTGACCTGGTAGCTCTTGACGCCCTCGGTGGAGGCCAGCACCTTCTCGACCTTGCGGCTCGCCTCGTCGGAGGCCGCGAGCGAGGTGCCGGGGGCCAGCTGCTGCTTGACCGTCAGTACCTCCTGCTCGCCCTGGTCGAAGAAGTTGGTCTTCAGCAGCGGGGTCATCCCGAAGGTGCCGAAGAGCACGGCGACCGCGATACCCACGCTGGTCAGGCGGCGCCGGGTGGCGAAGCCGAGGACCCGTACGTAGGCCAGCTGGAGCCTGCTGCGGGCCTCCTTCTCCTCGGCCTCGCGCCGGGCCCTGCCGGGATCGGCCGCCGCGCCCTGCGGCGTCCGCAGGAACCAGTACGAGAGCACCGGCACGACCGTCAGCGAGACGATCAGCGAGGCCAGCAGGGCCGCCGTGACGGTGATCGAGAAGGGCGAGAAGAGCTCGCCGATCATGCCGCCGACGAGCCCGATGGGCAGGAAGACCGCGACGGTGGTGAGCGTGGAGGAGGTGACCGCGCCCGCGACCTCCTTGACCGCGGTGATGATGGCGGCCTCGCGCTCCTCGCCGTAGCCGAGGTGGCGCTTGATGTTCTCCAGGACCACGATCGAGTCGTCGACGACCCGGCCGACGGCGATGGTGAGCGCGCCGAGCGTCAGCATGTTCAGCGACAGGTCGCGCGTCCACAGCACGATCAGCGCGAGGACGACGGACAGCGGGATGGAGACCGCGGTGACCAGGGTCGAGCGCACCGAGCCGAGGAAGACCAGGATCACGATCACCGCGAAGAGCAGGCCGAGCATGCCCTCGGTGGTGAGGCTGGAGATGGACTTGGCGACGGCCGGGCCCTGGTCGCTGACCACGGTCAGCTCGGCGCCGGAGCCGAGGGTGGAACGCAGTCCGGGCAGCTTGTCCTTGACGGCGTCCGAGATCGCCACGGCGCTGCCGTCCTTGTCCATGGTGAGGACGAGGGAGAGGCTGGGCTTGCCGTTGGTACGGGTGATCGAGTCGGCCTTCGCGGACTCCTGCTTGACCGCGGCCACGTCACCGAGGCGGACGGCCGGCCTGCCGGGGCCGGGGCTCAGCCGCAGGTCCTCCAGCTGGGCGAGCGAGGTGAAGCCGGAACCGACGCGCACGGTGCGGTTCTTGCCCGCCTCGTCGAAGGAGCCGGCGGGGACGGTCGCGCCGCCCGCCTGGAGGCCCTGGGCGAGCGAGGCGCCGTCCAGGCCCGCGGCCGCGAGCCCGGCCTCGTCCGGGGTGACGGTGACCTGGAGGTCCTGCACGCCGTTGACGCTGACCTGGCCGACGCCCGCGATGTCCTCCAGGACGGGGACGACGGAGCGGTCGAGCTGGTCGGCGAGGGCCTGCTGGTCCTTGTCGGAGGTGACCGCCAGGACGACGGTCGGCATGTCGTCGGTGGAACCGGCCACCACCTGCGGGTCCACGTCGGCGGGCAGCCGGACGCGGGCCCGGTTGACGGCCTGCTGGACGTCGGCGACGAGCTGCTTGGTGCCGCTGTCGCCGTAGTCGAAGGTCGCCATGATGAGGGCGTTGCCCTCACTGGCGGTGGAGGTGATGCCGGTGATGCCGTCCACGCCCTTGAGCGTGTCCTCGATCGGTTCGACGACCTGCTTCTCCACCACGTCGGGCGAGGCGCCCTGGTACGGCGCGAGCACGGACACCATCGGCAGTTCGATGGACGGCAGCAGCTGCTGCTTGAGCTGCGGGATGGCTATGGCGCCGAAGAGGAGCGCGACGAGCGACACGAGGCCGATCAACGCCCTTTGGGCCAGGCTGAATCGGGACAGCCGGAACATGGGTATGGGGATCTCTCTGCAGTGGCGTACTCGCGGGCACTTCAGCCTTCCGCACCCCGCGGGGCCGCCACGTCGCTCCCAGGTCCCGTCCTTATGTGCGGCATACCGCGTCCGCAGTACGCCGTCGTACTGCGCGCCCGCGCCGCCGCCGCGGCCTCACTCGGCGCGCGGCCGGACCAGTCCCGATTCGTACGCGATGACCACCAATTGCGCCCGGTCGCGGGCGCCGAGCTTGGCCATCGCCCGGTTCACGTGCGTCTTGACGGTGAGCGGGCTGACCTCCAGCCGTCCCGCGATCCCGTCGTTCGAGAGCCCCGCGGCCACGTGTACGAGGACCTCGCGCTCCCGGACGGTCAGCGCGGCGAGCCGCTCGGCGTGCACCGCGGCGGGCGCGGCGGGGCCGGCGCCGCCGCCCTGGGCGAGGAAGGTGGCGATGAGCCCCTTGGTGGCGGCCGGGGAGAGCAGCGCCTCCCCGGCGGCGGCGACCCGGATGGCGTTGAGCAGTTCCTCGGGCTCGGCGCCCTTGCCGAGGAACCCGGAGGCGCCGGCCCGCAGCGAGGAGGCGACGTACTCGTCTACCTCGAAGGTCGTCAGCATCACCACGCGCACGTCGGCCAGTTCGGGATCGGCGGTGATCAGCCGGGTGGCGGCGAGCCCGTCGGTGCCCGGCATCCGGATGTCCATGAGGACCACGTCGGGGCGCGTCTCGCGCGCGGCGGCGAAGGCCTGCGCTCCGTCGGAGGCCTCCCCGACCACTTCCATGTCGGGCTCGGAGTCGACGAGCACCTTGAACGCGCTGCGCAGCAGCGCCTGGTCGTCGGCGAGCAGCACCCTGATGGGTCTGGGCGTCGGGGTCTCTTCCACGCCCCGACCCTACGCGCTCCCCCGCGCCGCTAACCCAGGGCCAGGACCACCAGGACGGCGGTGGCCGCGACCTCGGCCAGTGCTCCGAAGACGTCCCCCGTGACCCCGTCGAAGCGGCGCACGCACCGGCGCAGCAGCAGTTCCGCGACCAGCAGGGCCACGAGGACCGCGGCCGTGTGCCGGCCGGCGGCCGGCAGGCCGAGCGGGAGCGCGGCCACGGCCGCCAGGAGTACGACGAGCCCCGCGACCTCGGCGGCGGCCCGGCGCGGGACCACGCCGGCGACCGCCGCGCCCAGGCCCTCGGGGCGGGCCGCCGGAACCCCGTCGCGGGAGGCCAGGGTCATGGCGAGCCGGGCGGTGACGGCGGCGACCACGGTGGCCAGGGCCCCGCGGAACCAGCCGTCGGCGTACGCGTTCGACAGGGCGGCGACCTGGATCAGCAGGGCGAACAGCAGGGTGACCACGCCGAAGGGCCCGATGTCGGACTGCTTCATGATGCGCAGCGCCTCGTCGGCCGGTTTGGCGCTGCCCAGGCCGTCCGCGGTGTCCGCGAGGCCGTCCAGGTGCAGGCCCCGGGTCAGGGCCGCCGGGACGGCGACGGTGACGGCCGCGGCGAGCAGCGGGCCGCCGTCGAGGAGCAGCAGGAGCACCCCGGGCAGGGCGGCGAGCAGCCCGACGACCAGCCCGGCGACCGGCGCGCAGGCCATGCCGGTACGGGCGGCCGGGCGGTCCCAACGGGTGATGCGGGCGGGCAGGACGGTGAGCGTGCCGAAGGCGAAGCACAGCCCGTCGCGCAGCGAGGCGCGGTCCGGGGGCGGTGTCTGCGGCGGACCGTCGTAGGAATCAGTCATCGGCGCGAACGCTACCTGCTCACACAGAGCGGTAAATTACCCATTACGTGCCAAATGGGGAGCTCGTGTGATGGGTCACTGGTGGTATCGGAACATCGTCGAGCCCGGGAAGCTGCCGCTCCTGCTCGCCTTGCTCGCATTCGTGACGTCATTCCTGGTCACGCGCGTGATCACGCGGCTGATCCGGGCCGGGAAGGGGCCGTTCAAGAACGTCACCCCGGGCGGTCTGCACGTCCACCACGTGGTGCCCGGCGTGATCCTGGTGATCATCGGCGGGTTCGGTGCGGTCGGCAGCGGTCAGCACAGTTTCGGCGCGGGGCTCTCCGCCGTGATCTTCGGGCTGGGGGCCGGTCTGGTGCTGGACGAGTTCGCGCTGATCCTGCACCTGGACGACGTCTACTGGAGCGAACAGGGCCGCAAGAGCGTGGAGATCGTGGTCCTCACGGCCGCGCTGGTCGCGCTGGTACTGGGCGGCTTCCTGCCCTTCGGGGTCAATGACCTGAGCGCCGAGGAGCGGCACAGCCGCGGGCTCGTCGTCATAAACACCGCGACCAACTTCTTCCTGGCCCTGATCGCGCTGTGGAAGGGCAAGGCGCGCACGGCCTTCTTCGGCACGGTCGTGCCGTTCGTGGCGCTGATCGGCGCGGTCCGCCTGGCCAGACCCGGTTCCCCGTACGCGAAGCGGTTCTACGCGAACCGCCCGCGGGCCCGCGCCAAGGCCGGGCTGCGGGCCTTCCACCACGACCGCCGCTGGGCGGCGCCGCGCCGGAGGTTCGAGAACTTCATCGGCGGGACCCCCGACCCGGAGCGGGTGCCCGTCGCCGGCGAGAAGCCCCCCGGGAGCTGACCGCGGGGCCCCGACCGGCCCGAGGCCGCGCGGCGACCGGCCGGGCAGGCGCCCCGGCCGGTCGTGGCGAGCGGCGGCTCAGCCCGGGATCAGGCCGTCGTCGCTGAGCATCTCCTTGACCTCGTCGAGCGAGGCGTCGGGCCCGGGCAGGATCAGCTCGGACGGCTCCAGCGCTTCGTCGGGAAGGGGCTCGCCGAGCCGCCGTACCGCTTCGAGCAGCTCGCCCAGCGTGCGCCGGAAGCCCTCCTCGTCACCGCTCTCCATCTCCGCGAGCAGTTCGTCGTCCAGCTTGTTGAGCTCGGCGAGGTGGCCGTCGGCCAACTCCACCTGACCTTCCCCCATGATGCGGACAATCATGACGGGCCCCGTCCTACTGCTTGTCGAACCGGTGCTGGCTCTGCGACGGCTGGGCGGTGCCGGGTGCGCCGCCCTCGATGGCCTGCTGCTGGGCGGAGGGGCCGCCCGCCAGCTCGGCCTTCATGCGCTGGAGTTCGAGCTCCACGTCCGTGCCGCCGGAGAGGCGGTCGAGCTCGGCCTGGATGTCGTCCTTGGAGCCGAGGCCGCTCTGGTCGTCGAGCGCGCCGGAGGCCAGCAGCTCGTCGATCGCGCCGGCGCGGGCCTGCAACTGCGCGGTCTTGTCCTCGGCCCGCTGGATGGCCAGGCCGACGTCGCTCATCTCCTCGGAGATGCCCGAGAAGGACTCCGCGATCCGGGTCTGGGCCTGGGCCGCGGTGTAGGTGGCCTTGATGGTCTCCTTCTTCGTGCGGAAGGCGTCCACCTTGGCCTGCAGGCGCTGCGCGGCGAGGGTGAGCTTCTCCTCCTCGCCCTGCAGCGTCTGGTGCTGCACCTCCAGGTCGCTGACCTGCTGCTGGAGCGAGGCGCGGCGGGACAGGGCCTCGCGGGCCAGGTCCTCGCGTCCCAGGGCGAGGGCCTTGCGGCCCTGGTCCTCCAGCTTGGAGGACTGGCCCTGGAGCTGGTTCAGCTGCAGTTCCAGGCGCTTGCGGGAGGTCGCCACATCGGCGACGCCGCGGCGCACCTTCTGAAGCAGCTCCAGCTGCTTCTGGTACGAGTAGTCAAGGGTCTCGCGCGGGTCCTCGGCCCGGTCAAGGGCCTTGTTCGCCTTCGCGCGGAAGATCATCCCCATACGCTTCATGACACCGCTCATGGGCTTCGCGCGCCCCCTTCTGACGGACTTCGCTCCAGGTCACCAACAGAACCCACAGTACGGGCCCTGTCTCCATTACCGCACTGTTCGAGGACGGATGCGCTCCTCCTCCAGGACGACTACGCACCGTCCGTATCAGGCGTAAGGAGTAGGTGCTTCCCCGACGGGCGGGAACGCCCGACACAGGGAAGACGCCCGCCGTTGCCGGATCGTTCCCCGCCGGGGTGGGGCCCGTGCCCGCAACCACGTACCCTTGGGTTTTGTGTTTGGTAGCCGCTCCTCCAAGGAAGAGAAGGCCGCCGCCGCCGACAAGGTGAGCGCCGACCTCTCGCAGCCCCGTGACCCGCAGGCCCCGAAGGGCCGCCCGACGCCGAAGCGTGCTGTGGCCCAGTCGCAGCGCAAGGCCGTCGTGGCATCGACCGGCAATCGCAAGGAGGATGCCAAGCGAGCCCGCGAGCGCCGCCGCGAAGAGATGGCGAAGCAGCGCGAGGCACTCGCCAATGGCGACGAGCGTTATCTGCCCGCCCGCGACAAGGGCCCCGTACGCCGGTTCGTCCGCGACTTCGTGGACTCCCGCTTCTCCGTGGCCGAGATGTTCCTGCCGCTGGCCGTGGTCATCCTGGTGCTCAGCATGGTCCGCGTGCAGTCGATCCAGTCCATCGCGCTGATGCTGTGGCTCGGCGTGATCGTCCTGATCATCCTGGACTCCATCGGCCTGGTGTTCCGCCTCCGCAAGGCGCTCGCCGAGCGCTTCCCGGACGAGCGGCGCCGCGGAGCCGTCGCCTACGGCCTGATGCGCACCCTCCAGATGCGCCGGCTTCGTCTCCCGAAGCCGCAGGTCAAGCGCGGGGAACGGCCCTGAGCCGAGGGACGCCCGGAGCGTCGGGGGAAGGCTTTTCGGGGGGAGCCCGGCTGTGGCTCGAGGGCCTCGGCGGACTGCGCAACGCCGTCCGCCAGGAACTCGTGGGCCGGCAGGTCGAGGAACAGATCGCACACCGCTTCCCGGTCGGGCAGCGGCTGCGCGTCCTCGACGTGGGCATGGGCCAGGGCACGCAAGCGCTGCGCCTGGCCCGCGCCGGGCACAAGGTGACGGGTCTCGAACAGGACCCGGGCATGCTCGAAGTCGCCCGTGAGGCGCTGGCGGGCGAACCGGCCGGCATCCGCGACCGCGTCCGCCTGATGGAGGGCGACGGCCGCGAGACCGGAGCCCATTTCCTGCCGGGCAGTTTCGACGTGGTGCTGTGCCACGGAGTGCTGATGTACGTGCCCGAGCCGGACGCCATGCTCGCCGGGCTGGCCCGGATGCTGGCCCCCGGCGGCCTGCTGTCCCTCCTGGTGCGCAACGGCGACGCGCTCGCCATGCGGCCGGGCATGGGCGGCGACTGGCCGGCCGCGCTGGCCGCCTTCGACACCGTCGACTACACGAACCGGCTGGGCCTTGACGTACGGGCCGACCGGCTGTCCGGGCTGACGGCCACGCTGTCCGGGATCGGCGCCCCGCTCCAGGCCTGGTACGGCGTACGCGTCTTCACCGACGGCACCGAGGCCGGCGAGCAGCTGCCCCCGGACGACGAGCTGGAGCGCCTGCTCGCCGCCGAGGAGCGCGCGGGCCGGACCGACCCGTACCGCGGTGTCGCGGCCCTGCTGCACCTGTGCGGCGTCCGGGGCTGACCCGGACCGGGGCGCGGACGTGCGGAAGCCCGGACCCCGAGGGGGCCCGGGCTTCGCCGTAGGAACCTCAGGCGTCCGCAGGAACCTCAGGCGTCCAGGGCCGCGCGCAGGCTCATCGTGTAGAGCTCGACGCCGCTGTCGTCGGACAGCTTCACCTGCTCGGCACCGCCCTCCAGCAGGTCCTTCCAGTACTCACCGATCCAGGACTCGGCGTCGCCCTGCGTGGTGAACTCCTCCGGTACCACCGACGGGGTCGTCTCGCTGCCATCGGCCGTCTCGAACCGCCACGTCCACGCCATGTCCGCCTCCGTTGCTCGTCAGCTGCTCGCACGCTTCTCACTCGAAGTCTGCCCGCAGAGTAACCGGGCGCGCACCACTCTCGGGGACGCGGGAGGATCATCCTGTGGAACTCACTCTGCTCGGCACCGGCACACCCGAAGGACTGCCCCGCCCCGGCTGTCCCTGCGCGGCCTGCGCGGTCTCCGTCGGGACCCGGTCCCGCGCCGCGACGTCCGTCCTCGTCGACGGGGCGCTGCTGCTCGACCTGACCCCGGGGGCGGTGCTGGCGGGTGCCCGTGCGGGGCATTCGCTGGCCGGCGTACGGCAGGTCCTGCTGACCCACCCGCACGACGGTCCGCCGGTGGAGCTGCCGCCGGGGCTGCCGGCCGCCGGGCGGGTGCCGGACGGCCGGGAGCTGTCGGTGATCTCCGGGCACCGGGTGCGGGCGGTGCCGATGGACGCGCCGGGCACCGGGTACGAGGTGACGGGCCCGGACGGCAGCCGGCTGCTGTACCTGCCGCCCGGCGGGGCGCCGGGCGGAACCAACGGGCTGGTCGGGCAGCGCCCGTACGACATGGTCCTCGCGGACGTGCAGGGCCGGCCGGAGGCGCTGGCGCGGCTGCGGGCGAGCGGCGCGATCGGCCCGGCCACCGACGTGATCGCCGTGCACCTGGACCACGACACCCCGCCGGGAGCCGAGTCGGAGCGCCGCTGCGCGGCGGCGGGGGCCCGTACGGTGCCGGACGGCACCACGGTGCTGGTCGGCGCCTACCACCCGGGGCCGGACGTGCCGCGCCGGACCCTGGTGCTGGGCGGGGCCCGCTCGGGGAAGTCGTACGAGGCCGAGCGGCGGCTGGACTCCTTCCCCGAGGTGGTCTACGCCGCCACGAGCGGCACCCGCGACGGGGACCCGGAGTGGGACCGGCGGATCGGCCTGCACCGGGAGCGGCGGCCGGGCGCCTGGCGGACGGTGGAGACCTGCGAACTGGTGCCCCTGCTGGCGGACTCCGCGGGGCCGCCGCTGCTCATCGACTGCCTGGCGCTGTGGCTGACGGACGCGATGGACCGGGCCGGGGCCTGGGACGACGCGGTCTGGGCGGAACGCGGCCGCAAGGAGCTGGCCGAGCGCACCGCCTCGCTCGTCGCGGCGGTACGGGCGACCCGGCGGACGGTGGTGCTGGTGAGCAACGAGGTGGGGGCGGGAGTGGTCCCGGCGACCGCGTCGGGCCGGCGCTTCCGCGACGAGCTGGGCCGACTGAACGCGGCCGTCGCCGCCGAGTGCGAGCACGTCCTGCTGCTGGTGGCCGGACAGGCGGTGGTCCTGAAGGACTGACCCCGCGGGGCGCTCGATCGGCTCGGCCCGACAGGCGCGGGGCCGGGCTTGGGGAGGGCCTTACCGGCTGTACGCTCTGGCAGATGACCACGCTGAATCTCGACGACTTCTCCGATCTGATCGAGCGCCCCGACGGGGGCGTCCGTCGTGATGCCGAGGAACGCCGTGAGCGGCTGGCCGTGCCGACCGGGGCGTTGGGGCGGCTCGACGAACTCGCGGAGTGGCTCGCCGCCGCGCAGGGGCAGGTGCCGGTGAAGCCGGTCGAGCGGCCCCGCGTCGTACTGTTCGCCGCCGACCACGGCGTTGCCTCGCTGGGCGTTTCCGCCCGGCCCGCCGGCAGCGCGCACGAACTGGTCCGGGGCGTGCTCGACGGGACCAGCGCCGTCGCCATCCTGGCCGGGCGGTTCGGCGCCACCATACGGATCGTCGACGCCGGACTGGACTGCGACCCGGAGCTGCTCCCCGAGGACATCACCCGCCACCGCGTCCGGCGCGGCAGCGGGCGCACCGACATCGAGGACGCGCTGACGGCCGAGGAGGCCGAGGCCGCGCTGCGGCTCGGGATGCGGATCGCCGACGAGGAGGCCGACTCCGGTACGGATCTCGTCGTCCTGGGGGACCTCAGCGTCGGCGGGACCACCGTCGCGGCGACGCTGGTGGCCGCCCTGTGCGGAACGGACGCCTCCGTCGTCACCGGCCGCGGCGGTGCGCCCATCGACGACCTGGCCTGGATGCGCAAGTGCGCGGCGATCCGCGACTCGCTGCGCCGGGCCCGCCCCGTACTCGGCGACCAGGTCGCCCTGCTCGCGGCGGTCGGCGGGGCCGACCTGGCGGCGATCACCGGCTTCCTGCTCCAGTGCGCTGTGCGCCGTACGCCGGTCATCCTCGACGGGATCGTCTCGGCGGCCTGCGGACTGGTGGCCCAGCGGGCCGCGTTCCGGGCCCCGGACTGGTGGCTGGCCGGACAGGCCAGCGGCGAACCGGGCCAGGCGAAGGCCCTGGACCGGATGGCACTCAACCCCGTGCTCGACCACGGCGTCACTGTGGGAGAAGGAACCGGGGCATTGCTGGCACTTCCCCTGGTCCAGGCGGCCGCCGCACTCGCGGCGGAACTCCCGGAGCGGGCGGCGGCGGACGAGCCGGCGGAATGAGCCATCGGGGCCCGCGACCCTGACCAGGCCGTGGCCCCCCGGACCGGGCTCCCGGACTCCGTCCGGGGGACACCGGCATGGACGGGCGGCGCCCCATATCATCGCTTTTCATGGGAGAGGTCCGTTTGACCAGCGTAGAGACCGACCGGAAGACCGACCGCGGAACCGGCGGGGTACCGAGCGGCAGGAGAGAGACCGGCGGCGACGCCGGCAAGGCGGGGGGCGGCCGGGAGACCGGCGGGGGAAGCGCCCGGTCGAAGCGCGGCGCCGCGTTCGCGGTCTGGTACCTGCGCGCCGTCACGTTCGTCAACTTCCTCAGCGCGGTGTGGGTGTCGCTCGGACAGGACCTGCGCAGCCACAACACCGGTGACTTCTACACCCCGTACCTGCTCGCGCCCGGCTTCGCCCCCGGACTGTTCTCGCTGCTGCTCGCGGTCACCATGCGCCGCCGCAAGCGCGCCGCCTGGGTCCTGAACACGGTGCTGAGCGGGATCACGCTCGCCGTGTTCGTGTACGCCTTCTGCAACCCGGACTACCCGGAGATGCGGGAGCACGCGCAGAACTGGGTCTCGCTCGGCATGACCGCCGCCTTCTTCGGCGCCCTGCTGCTGGGCCGCCGGGAGTTCTACGCCAAGGGCGACCGCTCCAACCCGGCGCTCGCCACCGCCGTCGCCTCCATCGGCCTGCTGGTCACCTCGCTGACCGCGGCCCTGCTCGTCGGGGCCTCGAACATCGACCCCAACCGCGCCGAGGCCACCTTCCTGGCCCGCTGGCGGTACGGCGTGATGCGGCTGATCACCCTCGCCCCCGACGAGAAGATCAGCAGCACGATCACCACGCCCGGCTGGGTGGACGTCTTCATCAACGTCATGTCGACGCTGCTGCTGATCGCCGTGCTGTTCGCGGCCTTCCGCTCGCGGCGCGCCGTGGACCCGATCACCGAGGACGACGAGGACCGGCTGCGGGCGCTGCTCGCCAAGCAGGGCGACCGCGATTCGCTCGGCTACTTCGCGCTGCGCCGCGAGAAGTCCGTCATCTGGTCCCCCACCGGCAAGGCCGCGGTCACCTACCGCGTCGTCGGCGGGGTCTCGCTGGCCTCCGGCGACCCGATCGGCGACCCCGAGGCCTGGCCCGGCGCCATCGAGCCGTGGCTGGCCGAGGCCCGCGAGCACGGCTGGGTGCCGGCCGTGATGGGCGCGAGCGAGGAGGCCGGGCAGATCTACGCCCGGCACGGCCTGGACGCGCTGGAACTCGGCGACGAGGCGATCGTGGAGACCGCGGAGTTCACCCTGGAGGGCCGCGCCATGCGGACCGTCCGCCAGGCGTACAACCGCGTCAAGCGCGCCGGCTACACGGTCCGCATCCGCCGGCACGCCGACATCCCGCCCGAGGAGATGGACGTACTCCTCAAGCGGGCCGACGACTGGCGCGACGGCGCGACCGAGCGCGGCTTCTCGATGGCGCTGGGCCGACTGGGCGATCCCGGCGACGGCCAGTGCGTGATGCTGGAGTGCACCGACGGCAAGGGCGATCTGCGGGCCGTGCTGTCCTTCGTGCCGTGGGGACCCAAGGGTCTGTCGCTCGACCTGA
This sequence comes from Streptomyces sp. NPDC051183, assembly GCF_040682455.1. Classification (NCBI taxonomy): domain Bacteria; kingdom Bacillati; phylum Actinomycetota; class Actinomycetes; order Kitasatosporales; family Streptomycetaceae; genus Streptomyces; species Streptomyces sp. NPDC051183. The sequence goes on along the minus strand of NZ_JBFBBA010000004.1, from coordinate 155,254 downwards.
TGCGCCGTGACCGGGACTCCGAGAACGGCCTGATGGAGTTCATGGTCATCGAACTCCTGGAGCGCTCCAAGGAGATCGGCGTCACACAGGTCTCACTCAACTTCGCGATGTTCCGTTCCGTCTTCGAACGTGGGTCGAAGCTCGGTGCCGGTCCGGTGCTGCGGATGTGGCGCTCGCTGCTGAGCTTCTTCTCGCGCTGGTGGCAGATCGAGTCCCTCTACCGGGCCAACGCCAAATACCGGCCGATCTGGGAACCGCGGTTCATGCTCTTCGAGAAGAGTTCGGACCTGCTGCGGATCGGTATCGCGGCGGGCCGGGCCGAGGGCTTCCTGGAGGCACCCGGCCTGCCGAAATGGATGCACCGCAGACATCTGGAGAGCAAGCGTTGACCACTGCCTCACTGCGGCGGTTCGCCCGCCGCGAGTGGGGGCCCCTGTTCTGGACCGTCCGGGACGCGCTCGTCCACGAGAAGTGGCGGGCGATCCCGATGACTCTCGGCGCGGTCTGCCTGACTTCGGTCTTCCAGATCGTGCAGAACACGTCATGGGGCTTCCAGCCGGTCCAGAACCTCGGGTCGGTCAAAGCCGCCGACCCGCTCTGGCTGGCCCTGCTGCGGACCCCCCTGTCGCTGTTCGTGCCGGCGCTCGACCTGCCGGTCTGGGGGGCGCTCGCGCAGATCCTGCTCGTCTTCGGCATCTCGGAGATCTGCATCGGCTGGTGGCGCACCCTGCTGATCGGCTACGTCGCCACCCTCGCCGGGACGACGTACGCGCGGATCGGGCTCTCTCTCGGACCCGACCACCCCTTCGGCCTGCCGGTGTCGGACAGGATCGTCAACGACACCGGGCCCTCGGCGGCGGTCGTGGGCCTCGCGATCTACGTGTGCTGGCGGTACCGGGCCTACCTGACCGGGGCCGTCGTGATCGTGGTGATGATCGGCGAGCTGCTGTTCAAGGACAATCTGGCGGGCAAGGAGCACCTGGCCGCCATCGCCGCGGTCATGGCGGTCTGCGTCGTCCGCGCCAAATGGGGCCCCGCGCGCTCCCGCACCCCGCTGGGCCGGCGGCCCCCGCCCGCGACCGCCCCGCTGCCGCCGCCTCGGCGGGACTGAGCCCGTCCGCGGGGCCGTACCGTATCCGGGTGACGACACACCTCGGGCCGCTGGCCCCCACGCGGCAGTGGCTGCGGGCCCATCCGCTCGCCACCGACGCCGTGCTCGCGCTCGGGGCGCTCGTCTCCATGGTCGTCGGCTCCTTCGCCGACCCGCACGGGCCGCACGGGCCGACCTTCGGCACCCGGACCCCCGAGCCGTTCTCCCTCCTGCTGATGGTGCTGGGCGCGGCGGCCCTGGCCTTCCGGCGCCGGCGGCCGCGCACCGTGCTCGCCGTCACCTGCGCGCTGTCGCTGGCGGAGCTGACCACCGGCGAGCCGCGGGCGCCCGTCGCCATGTGCACCGTGATCGCCCTGTACACGGTGGCCGCCCGCACCGACCGCCCCACCACCTGGCGGATCGGCCTGCTCACGATGGCCGGGCTGACCGGCGTGGCCATGCTGGCCGGACCCCTGCCCTGGTACGCGCAGGAGAACATCGGGATCTTCGCCTGGACCGGCATGGCCGCGGCCGCCGGGGACGCGGTGCGCAGCCGGCGGGCGTTCGTCGACGCCATCCGGGAGCGGGCCGAGCGCGCCGAGCGGACCCGGGAGGAGGAGGCCCGGCGGCGGGTCGCCGAGGAGCGGCTGCGCATCGCGCGGGACCTGCACGACGTGGTGGCCCATCACATCGCCCTGGTCAACGTCCAGGCGGGCGTGGCCGCGCACGTCATGGACAAGCGCCCGGACCAGGCCAAGGAGGCCCTGGCCCACGTACGGGACGCCAGCCGCTCGGCGCTGAACGAGCTGCGCGCGACCGTCGGGCTGCTGCGCCAGTCCGGCGATCCGGAGGCGCCGACGGAACCCGCGCCGGGGCTGGCCGTGCTGGACGAGCTGGTGGACACCTTCCTGCACGCGGGACTGCCGGTGCAGGTCATCGTCCAACTGGGCCGGGGGCGCGATCCGCTGCCCGCCGCCGTGGACCTGGCGGCGTACCGGGTGATCCAGGAGGCGCTGACCAACGTGCGCAAGCACGCGGGGCCGGGGGCCCGCGCCGAGGTGAGCGTGGTCCGGGTCGGGGGGTCGGTGGAGGTGACCGTGCTGGACGACGGCGGCACCGGCGCGGACCCCTCGCCGGAGGACCCGGGCGAGGACGAGGGCGGCGGCCACGGCCTGCTGGGCATGCGCGAGCGGGCCGGCGCCCTGGGCGGCTCCTGTTTCGCCGGGCCCCGGTACGGGGGCGGCTACCGGGTGCACGCCATCCTGCCGGTGGCCTGAGCTCCCTAGGGCCTGTCGTCAAACTCCCGTCGTCGCCCGAAGGGCGGCCCCGCGGCGTCTGGTGCGTGCTCTCGGCGTGCCGGGCGGAAGCCCGCGTACTGGACCGTACTCGGGCTTTCGCCCGGTGCGGCGAGAGCGCGTGCCAGGCGTCGCGGGGCAGGCGGGAGTTTGACGACAGGCCCTAGGGTCTGGCGGGGCAGACCTGCCGCCAGACACCCAGCTCGGCCTTCTTCTGCAGCGAGCTGAGCCGTCCCGCCTGCGAGCGGGCGCACCACTGCCCGATCCGGTTCGCGTACTCCACGTGGAAGACGGCCTTACCGGCCTTGACGAACGGGTCGAGCAGCCCGCATTCGTCGTGGTCCATGCACTCCTCGTTGACCGCGAAGTCGAAGTCGCCCACCAGCTCCGGGATCTGGCCGAGGTCGTTCTTCAGCCCGACCGCCAGGCCCCGGTCGTGGGCGAGCTTCGCGATCAGGCGGTTGTAGCGCAGCTGGTCGTCGGCGGTGAGCGGGAAGCCGGACTTGTTGGCGTAGCCGTCCATGTTGTCGGGCTCGACGGCGTCGAAGCCCTTGTCCCGGCACATGTCGATGCGCCTGGCCATCAGCGGCTCCAGCTCCGCGAGCCGCCGGATGTCCAGCCAGCGCTCGCCCTCCCAGCCGTTGCCCTCGCCGAGCATCGAGGTGGGGAAGTCGGCGGCGTCCGGGCGGAAGTCCTCCCAGGCCCCGGTGGAGAGGTAGCAGATGGTCCTGCGGTCGGCCCGCTTCAGCGTGTCGACCTGCTCCTTGGTGGTGTTGAACCCGTCGACGTCGTAGACGGCCGCCTTCACCGAGGTGTCGAGCTTCCCGGTGAGCTGCCACTGCCAGCTGACGCCGGGCCTGGGCTGCCAGCGCTCGCCGGGCGCCGGAGCGGGCGACACGTCGTCCGGCCCGTCGTCGTCGGACTCCCCTGCGGTGCAGGCCGCGAGGAGCAGGAGCGGTACGAGGAGCAGCAGTCGGCTGCGGGAGGACGGGCGTTTCATCCGGTGGCCTCCAGGGCGTACGGGAGGGTCCCCCACGGGTGTGCGCCGGTCCCGGGGACCGCGCAGTGCACGCCCGCGCGCCGCTGCTCGGCGAGTTCGGCGGTCGGGGCGCCCGGCGGGACGGCGTAGACGAGGTGGCAGAACCGCTGGGCGGGGTGGTCGGCGGTCCAGGGGGGCACGGCCGCGTCCCGGTAGGCGTCCCAGGGCCCCTCGAAGGTGACGAGCAGGTCGGCGAGTTCGGCGTACCCGGGGTGGGGGTGGACCCCGTGGTTGAGGACGAGGGTACGGGCCCCGGCGGCCCGGGCGGCGACGGCGAGCCGGTTGTAGTGGGGCAGGCTCCGGGAGTCGGAGGAGACCTGGTCGAGGAAGGCCCCGTCGGCGCCGTACCAGTCGCGGTGGCGCAGCAGGTCCTGGACGACGGCCGCGTGCGGGCGGCGCCCGTAGTCGGTGTCGGCGTACCCCAGGACGGGCACCCCGGCCTCGCGCAGTCGCGCCGCGACGGCGGCGAACCTTTCGTCGGGGGCCCGGCCCGGCCCGCTGTCGGGGTTGAGCACGACCGAGTGCAGCCGGCCCGCGGAGCGGATGAGCCGCTCCCAGGCCTCGGGCTGGTCGGCGGGGTGCTCGTAGAGGGGCACCAGCAGCATGTGGTCCTTCTTCGGGTACGGATTCAGCGGTGGGCGGTGGCCCGGCCCAGCAGGAGGCAGACCAGTACGGCGAGGGCGGCCGCGGCCACGCCCGCCACCACCAGCTGGACCACGCGCGGCTGGCCCGTGCCGGTGAGCAGGGCCAGGCTCTGCGCGACGGCCGCCGAGGCGCAGACGACCGCGGCGGGCCGTACGGCCCCGAAGGACTGGAGGAGGAGCCCGGTCCACATCACGGCGCCGAGCAGCAGCAGGGTGGCGACGCGGATCCCGGTCAGGCCGGGGGCGCCGGGCCAGAGCAGGGTGCCGGCCACGCCGAGGGCCAGCAGCACCGCCAGGTAGGCGGCGAGGCACTGGGTCAGGGTGGCGAGCATCCGCAGCCGGAACGCGCGCGGCGAGCGGGCGCCGCGCAGCCCGGCGAGGCTGCCGCTGCGGAACCGGTGGAGCAGCCATTCGGCGGGACCCATGCTGAGGGTCAGCGCCACCGCCGAGGGGGCCGCGACTGCCTCGGCGGGGCCGCCGGCGAGGACCTCGCCGAGGGCGGCGTACAGCACGAGCAGGCCGGTGCCGAGGCCGAAGACCCCGTACGGAACCGATTCGCCGAGGCGGGGCCCGCGCGGTGCGAACTCCTCCTCGGCACCCCGCAGCATCCGCCAGCGCACCGGGCCCTCGCCGGGGCGGCGCTGCGACCAGCCCCGGATCCGCCGTGCGGCGGCCCGGGTCCCGTCGGCGACGGGCAGTTCCCGTACGGCCAGCGTGCAGGCGGCCAGCAGGGACACCAGCAGCAGGCCGATCCGGACCGGGAGGGGCAGGTCGAGGAAGAACGCGAGCACGGACCCGGCGGCCATCGGGGCGAGCGCGGCGAGCAGCAGCCGTTCGCGGCCGAGGACGAGCAGCACGGTGGCGGCCCCGACGTACAGGGCCTGACCGGCGGCGAAGGCGTACGAGAACGGCGGCCCGCCGGGGACCGTCAGCGCGGCGGCGGTCCCCAGCAGGGCCCCGGCGGGGGCCCCGGCGAGCAGGGTCCGCCCGGCGGCGGGCCGGTCGCCGAGGCCGAGCCAGGAGTAGGCGCGGTGGGACAGGGTCTGGTCCCAGACCCAGCCGATGAGGGCCCCGGCGAGCAGGGTCAGGGTTCCGGCGGGCAGGCCCAGCCGGTCCTTGGGGCCCTCCAGGAGGGGGGCGCCGAGGACGTAGGCGAGGCCGGGGAGGGCGAAGATGAGCCCGCGCAGCAGGCAGGCGGTGAGGGAGACCTTCCACGGGTCGGGGGTGTCCTCGGGCTCCGGGAAGGCGCGGGGCACCCGCTCGTAGAGCTCCTCGGCGAGGCCGAAGGAGTCGTGGCGGCCGTAGGTGAGCCGGATGTGCTCGTCGGTCATCCCGTCGGATTCGAGGATGGCGGCGATCTCGTCGGGGTGGACGGCCGCGGCGATGAACCCGCCGAGCCGGTCGGCGAGTTCGTCCATCGGGTCGGCGGCGGGGTCGCCCGGTCCGGTGCGGCGGGGCCGGGGGATGGCGGGCAGGGTGTCGCCGCCGGGGACGCGCAGCCAGAGGGATCCGCTCACCACAGGCTCCCGTCGGCGGCCAGTTCGCGGTACCAGGGGTCGGCGAGCCGCTGGGTCCAGTCGTCGCCCTCGTGGACGGGCAGCACGGGCTGTCCGGCGAGTTCGCGGTAGATGTGGCGGAAGCCGTCCACGGACTGGTGGAGGGTGAACTTCTCCACCACCCTCTTGCGGGCCGCCCGGCCCAGCTCGGCGCGGCGTTCGTCGTCGCGCAGCAGGGCGAGGGTGGCGCGGGCCATGGTCTCGGGCTCGCGCGGCGGGACGACGAGGCCGGTGTCGCCTACGGCCTCGCGGACCCCGCCGACGTCGGTGGAGACGGTGGTGCGGCCGCAGGACATGGCCTCGATGATGCTGAAGGGGAAGCCCTCGCTGATGGAGGAGAGCATCACGATGCTGCCGGCCGCGTAGGCCTTGGCGACCTGCTCGATGCGGCCCTCGTAGGTGATCCCGTCGCTCACTCCCAGTTCGGCGGCGAGTTTCTCCAGGCGGATCCGGTAGTCCTCGCAGCCGGCCGGGACCGGGCCGAAGAGGCGCAGCCTGAGGGCCGGGAGCTCCGCGCGCATGAACGCGTAGGCGCGGATGAGGGTTTCGAGGTCCTTGATCGGGTCGATGCGTCCGCACCAGCTGAGGGTGGGCACCTCGGGTTCGGGGCCGGCCTCGGGGAAGGCGTGCGGGTCGACGCCGTTGTAGACGGTACGGATCCGCTCGGAGTCGGCGCCGCCGCGCTCCTCCCAGCGGCGGTTGTACTGGTTGCACGGGGTGATCAGGTCGGCCTGGCGGTAGCCCTCGGTGTTGAGCTCGCGGTAGAAGCCGAGCATGAGGGCCTTGACGGGCCAGCGCTGGGCGGCGCTGCGGTAGCCGAGGTAGCGCTCGCGCAGGTAGATCCCGTGCTCGGTGAGGAGGAAGGGGACCCCGTCGAGGTGTTTGGCGGCGAGGGCCGGCAGGGTGGCGAGTCCGCTGCTGACGGCGTGCGCGACGCTGTCGGGCGGGATCCGTACGGAGAGCGGGCGCAGGGCGTGTTCCAGCAGGTCGGTGGCGGTGAGCGCGTCGTGGATGGTGGGCTCGGCGTCCGCGGTGACCAGGCCGGGGCGGGTCCACAGGCTCATCAGCAGGCGCAGGACCGACTCGGAGCGCAGGGCCGGGGCGAGCCGGCCGGCCCGGGCGAGCTGGGCCAGTTCCCGCAGGGATTCGCAGAAGCCGCCCTGCCCGGGGTCGAGCAGGGAGAGCAGGAAGGAGGCGTAGGTCTCGGTGAAGCGGCGTTGGGCCTTGCCGCGCAGTGCCCGGCGCAGTCCGCGGGCGGGCGGCGGGCCCCACAGCGGGACGGCGGTGTGGCGGTAGACGTTGCGCGGCAGTTCCCAGGTGACCGGCTCGCGTCCGGAGCCGGTCAGGGCTATGACGTTGAAGTCGACCTCCGGCATGCCGCGTACCAGTTGGTCGCACCAGGTGCTGACGCCCCCGTGGACGTGCGGGTAGGTGCCTTCGGTGAGCATGGTGACGTGACGCCCATGGCTCATGCGGTGTGTCCCCCCAGGACGGAAAAGGGGCCGGCGCCCGTGGTTCGCGGAGCGCCGGCGCTAGGTGGTACTCGTGGCGGCTTTCGGGACGGTCAGCTGGGCAGCTTGAGCGTGACGGCGCTCTGGAGCAGCTCGGGCGAGGTCCAGGCGGAGCGGGTGCCGGCGTAGGCGGTGCCGAAGTCCGCGGTGCCGAGGAGGAGTTGCTTCTTGGTGCCGGCGGGTGCGGTGACCGGGGCGACGACTCCGGCGGGCGCCTTGACGGTGACGACCGTGCCGATGCGGTAGGCGGTGACCTTGTTCTCGGCGAGCGCCTTGTCCCAGGCCGCGCGTCGGCTGAGCTCGACGCCCGTGTCCTTCATGCTCTGGTTGACGATCGGCGCGCTGGGCGCGTAGAGCGAGCGGTAGGTGTCGAGGACCTGGTTGAGCACCGGGTAGAGGGTGCGGTCCTCGGCGAGGTTGCTCTGGTGGACGTAGTGCGGCCGCGGGTCGTTGGCCAGTACGTGGCGCAGGGCGGTCCGGGCCTCCTGCGGGACGATGTGGTCCAGGTAGCCGGTGGCGGTGTCGAGCGGGTCCGGCAGGCAGGTGGAGGTCGCCGGGTTGTCCTCGCAGACGCCGCTGCCTCCGTCGGCCCTACTGGTGTAGATCCAGTTGTACTCGTCGGCCATCTCCGCGTTGGTGCCCGTGTTGTAGTACACGTTCATCGGGTGGCGCGGGACGGTGAGGGCGGCGCCGACCGCCCGCTGCGCCGGTTCGCGGGAGTTGTCGCTGCCGGCCCATTTGACGCCGTTGTCCGCGAGCGCGCCGGCCAGGTTGGGATTGTCCTGGCCCTGCTGCGGGAGGGTTTTGAGGCCGGAGTGCTCGCCGGTGACGAGTTCGGACCGGTCGGTGACGATGCCCTTGGACGCCGCCCAGTTGTTGTTGTCGCGGATCTGCGCGGAGATCTCGGCCCGGCTCATCCAGTTCACGGCGCCCTGGGCGTTCTTCGTACAGGTCCAGGGGACGGTGGTGGTGTCCTGGACGCAGCCGAGGAAGGGGTGGGTGTAGGTGTGGTTCATCCAGCGGTACTTGGCCCGGTCGGCCACCAGCTGGGCCGTCATGGCGTCGGTGCCGCCGTTCTCGGCCTTCCACTCCTCGCCGGCGCCGGCGTTGAAGAGCAAGTCCAGTTTGAAGGACTTGGCCGTCTGCCACTGCGCCGCGTACTGGGCATCGGCGGCACTCATGCGGATGGTGCTCTCCTTGCCCTCGCCGCCCGCGCAGGCGTAGTCGCCGGGCGTGCAGTTGAGCTCCTTGTTCCAGCGGGCGTCCGGGGCGAAGACGTCGTCGACGTGGACCGCGAAGTAGTTGCGCTCCTGGCCGAGGTGGATGCCCTGGGTGAGCCACTCGACGATGCCGCGGGCGAGCAGCCGGAACTGCTGCTGGTGCTGGTTGTAGCCGAAGGTGACGACCAGTTCGCTGCGCCCGTCGTGGGTGTACTCGCCGACGAGCGAGGCGCGTCCGGAGCCGACGGGGGCGTCGAGGTAACTGGTGTAGCCGGTGCGCGGCTTGCCCATGAAGCCGAAGCTCTCCGGGACCAGCGGCGAGTTGTCCTCGAAGGTGACCTGGCCCCCGAGGTAGCCGAAGGGGCCCGTTTTGCCGGCCGCCGTGACGGTGGCCGGGGTGCCGTCGAGGGTGCCGCTGTAGCCGCCGTTGTCGGTGTACTCCAGGCCGACGCCGGGGTGGGCCCAGGTGTAGGCGTCCACCTGGCGGATCCCGTAGGCCGTCTCGTACGCGGCGAGCGCGGCCATCTCGGCCGAGCCCTCCCCGAACGGGTTCTCGTTCGGCAGGACCACCCCCTGGAACTTGGCGCGCGGGCGGCCGTCGACCGTGTCGCTGAGGTACGCCGCGTTGATGACGGGGCGGCCGCTGCTGCCCAGCTGGACGCGGGTGAACGGGACTCCGGTGTCGCGGAGTTCCGCGGTGATCGCCGCGACCGAGCTGCCGCCGTCGTCGACGACGAGCACCTTCAGGTCGATGCGCGGTGCCGTCGCCGCCCGGGCGGCCACGGCGGGTAGTGCCACGGACACCAGGGCTGCCGCCGCGCAGACGGCTGCGGCCCTGTTCATCCGGTTCTTCTTGTTGACCATGTCGGCCTTTCCCCCCGCAGGCATCCTCCGACTGCGGCCCTGTGGGGTGGGCCGGCCGGGGAGGCTCTGTGGAAATCATGCAAAGGGACCCCGCGTCCCCTTGCGAGAGTGGCTCGAGTCTCTCGGACCTCGTCAGGTCTAAAGGGCAAACCTGGAACAGAGACCACAGATGGGTGAACCTGCCGCCCTGTTGATCGAACAACTTGCCAAACCTTCGAGTGACGTGCGGACGAGCGCGTACGCGTACGCTCATTTCTGGCGGCCGTCGGGCCGGATTACGATCGCTGCGGAGCGGCCGGCGACCCCGACGCGACCGCAGCCCTCACAAACAAACGGAAGCGAGACTTCACCACCGTGACTGCTCTGACTCTCAGCACTGCCGGCGCGGCGACGCTGCGCGCCGACGCCCTCGTGGTCGGCGTGGCGAAGGGCCCGAAGGGGCTCGTCGTGGCCGCCGGCGCCGAGGCCGTGGACAAGGCGTACGACGGAAAGCTCGCCGCTGTGCTCGACGCGCTCGGCGCCTCGGGCGCCGAAGGCGAGACCACCAAGCTGCCCGCTCCGGCAGGCCTCAAGGTCCCGGTCGTGCTGGCCGTCGGACTGGGACCGGTCCCGGAGCAGGACGAGTCGTACGACGAGGAGGCGCTGCGCCGCGCCGCCGGCTCCGCCTCCCGCGCGCTGCACGGCAGCAAGAAGGCCGCCTTCGCCCTCCCGCTGGACGACGCCTCCGCCGTCACCGCCGTCGCCGAGGGCGCGCTGCTGGGCGCGTACGCCTTCACCGCCTACCAGGGCGGCGAGAAGAAGGCCGGCAACGGCGGCAAGAACAGCGGCCCGAAGCAGCCGCTCGCCGAGGTCGCCCTGCTGGGCGCCAAGCCGCGCGACAAGGAGCACAAGGCCGCGGCCGAGCGCGCCGCGATCGTCGCGGCCGAGGTCAACATCGCCCGTGACCTGATCAACACCCCGCCGAACGACCTCACCCCCGAGGCCTTCGCCGCGGTCGCCTCCGCGACCGCGAAGGAGAACGGCATCAAGGTCCAGGTCCTGGACGAGAAGGCGCTGATCAAGGGCGGCTACGGCGGCATCATGGGCGTCGGCAAGGGCTCCGAGAACCTGCCGCGCCTGGTGAAGCTCTCCTACACCCACGCCAAGGCGGAGAAGACCCTCGCCTTCGTCGGCAAGGGCATCACCTACGACTCCGGCGGCATCTCCCTGAAGCCGGCCGGCCACAACGAGACGATGAAGTGCGACATGTCCGGCGCCGCCGCCGTGTTCGCCGCCGTCGTCGCGGCCGCCAAGCTGGGCCTGCGCGTCAACGTCACCGGCTGGCTCGCCCTCGCCGAGAACATGCCGTCCGGCTCCGCCACCAAGCCCGGTGACGTGCTGCGCATGTACAGCGGCAAGACCGTCGAGGTCCTCAACACGGACGCCGAGGGCCGCCTGGTCCTGGGTGACGCGCTGACCAAGGCCTCCGAGGACAACCCGGACGCGATCGTCGACGTCGCCACCCTGACCGGCGCCATGGTGCTGGCCCTGGGCGACCGGACCTTCGGCATCATGGCCAACGACGACGCCTTCCGGACCTCCATCCACGAGATCGCCGAGGAGGTCGGCGAGGCCTCCTGGCCGATGCCGCTCCCCGAGGACCTGCGCAAGTCCATGGACTCCCCCACCGCCGACATCGCCAACATGGGTGTCCGGATGGGCGGCGGCCTGGTGGCCGGCCTCTTCCTGCAGGAGTTCGTCGGCGAGGGCATCACCTGGGCCCACCTCGACATCGCGGGCCCGGCCTTCCACGAGGGCGCCCCGTACGGCTACACCCCCAAGGGCGGCACCGGCTCGGCCGTGCGCACCCTGGTGCGGCTGGCCGAGCGTACGGCCACGGGCGACCTGGGCTGACGCAGCCCGCGACGCACTCCTTGTGAGACGTACTCCGTGTGAGACGTGACGCACACCCGGGCCTTGGTCGGCACTCGACCAAGGCTCGGGGTGCGCTCGGGATGTGTTCACCTACAACGAAATCCGTAGGTTTCTACGCACCGGTAACCCTCACTTCGGGCAGATCGGCCCGCCGGATGCCGGGCCCGGCGTCCCGCGTTCCCCCGACAAATGCGAAGATGGGTTCTCGGCAGGACAGGGCCCCCACCACAGGGCCGAAGAAACAAGCGGCCGATTACCAGCCGCCGCCCGGTCACAGAGGACCGGTGCCCGGCGCACATGCATGGAGGACGTGACGTGGCGAACGACGCCAGCACCGTTTTCGACCTAGTGATCCTCGGCGGTGGCAGTGGCGGCTACGCCGCGGCGCTGCGCGCATCCCAGCTGGGTCTGGACGTTGCCCTGATCGAGAAGAACAAGCTCGGCGGCACCTGCCTGCACAACGGCTGCATCCCCACGAAGGCTCTGCTGCACGCGGGTGAGATCGCGGACCAGGCTCGCGAGGCCGCCCAGTTCGGTGTGAAGACCACCTTCGAGGGCATCGACATCGCGGGTGTCCACAAGTACAAGGACGAGATCATCTCGGGCCTGTACAAGGGTCTGCAGGGCCTGGTCGCCTCCCGCAAGGTGACCTACATCGAGGGTGAGGGCCGCCTTTCCTCCCCGACCTCCGTCGACGTGAACGGCCGCCGCATCCAGGGCCGCCACGTGCTGCTGGCGACCGGCTCCGTGCCGAAGTCGCTGCCGGGCCTGGCCATCGACGGCAACCGCATCATCTCCTCGGACCACGCGCTGGTCCTGGACCGCGTGCCCGAGTCCGCGATCGTCCTGGGCGGCGGCGTCATCGGCGTCGAGTTCGCCTCGGCGTGGAAGTCCTTCGGCTCCGACATCACCGTCATCGAGGGCCTCAAGCACCTCGTTCCGGTCGAGGACGAGAACAGCTCCAAGCTGCTGGAGCGGGCCTTCCGCAAGCGCGGCATCAAGTTCAACCTCGGCACCTTCTTCGACAAGGCCGAGTACACCGAGAACGGCGTGCGCGTCACGCTGGCCGACGGCAAGACCTTCGAGGCCGAGGTGCTGCTGGTCGCCGTCGGCCGCGGCCCGGTCTCGCAGGGCCTGGGCTACGAGGAGCAGGGCGTCGCGATGGACCGCGGCTACGTCCTGGTCGACGAGTACATGCAGACCAACGTGCCGACCATCTCGGCCGTCGGTGACCTCGTCCCGACCCTCCAGCTCGCGCACGTCGGCTTCGCCGAGGGCATCCTGGTCGCGGAGCGTCTGGCCGGCCTCAAGGCCGTCCCGATCGACTACGACGGTGTCCCGCGCGTCACCTACTGCCACCCCGAGGTCGCTTCCGTCGGCATCACCGAGGCCAAGGCCAAGGAGATCTACGGCGCGGACAAGGTCGTGGCCCTGAAGTACAACCTTGCGGGCAACGGCAAGAGCAAGATCCTGAAGACCGCGGGCGAGATCAAGCTCGTCCAGGTCAAGGACGGTGCCGTGGTCGGCGTCCACATGGTCGGTGACCGGATGGGCGAGCAGGTCGGCGAAGCCCAGCTGATCTACAACTGGGAAGCTCTGCCGGCCGAGGTCGCGCAGCTCATCCACGCGCACCCGACGCAGAACGAGGCGATGGGCGAGGCCCACCTGGCCCTCGCCGGCAAGCCCCTGCACGCACACGACTAATCGTCCCTGGGCGCGACGACCACTTCCGCACTTTCGTTAGGAGCAACAGAAACCATGTCGGTTTCCGTAACCCTTCCGGCGCTCGGTGAGAGCGTCACCGAGGGCACTGTCACCCGCTGGCTGAAGGCCGAGGGCGAGCGCGTCGAGGCCGACGAGCCGTTGCTCGAGGTCTCGACCGACAAGGTCGACACCGAGATCCCCTCCCCCGTGGCGGGCATCCTGGCCTCGATCAAGGTCGCCGAGGACGAGACCGTCGAGGTCGGCGCCGAGCTGGCCGTCATCGACGACGGCTCCGGCGCTCCGGCCGCGGCTGCCGCCCCGGCCGCCGAGACCGTCGTCATCGAGACCCCGGCCGCTCCGGCTCCGGTCGCCGAGGCCCCCGCGGCCCCGGCTCCCGTCGCCGAGGCGCCCGCCGCGGCCGCCCCGGCCGCCGCCGGTACCGATGTCGTTCTCCCCGCCCTGGGCGAGTCCGTCACCGAGGGCACCGTCACCCGCTGGCTGAAGCAGGTCGGCGAGTCGGTCGAGGCCGACGAGCCGCTGCTGGAGGTCTCGACCGACAAGGTCGACACCGAGATCCCCGCCCCGGTCGCCGGCACCCTGCTGGAGATCCTGGTCGGCGAGGACGAGACCGCCGAGGTCGGCGCCCGTCTGGCCGTCATCGGCGTGGCCGGCGCAGCCCCCGCGGCCGCCCCCGCCGCTGCCGCCCCGGCTCCGGTCCAGGCTGCCGCCCCGGTCGCCGCTCCGGCTCCGGTCGTGGCCGCCCCGGCCGTCGCCGCTCCGGTCGCCGCCCCGGCCCCCGTGGCCGCTCCGGCCCCGGTCGCCGCTCCGGCCCCGGTCGCCGCTCCGGCTCCGGTCGCCCCGGCTGCCGCCCCCGCCGCCCCGGTTTCCGCCGGTGACGAGGGCGCGTACGTGACCCCGCTGGTGCGCAAGCTCGCCTCGGAGTCCGGCGTCGACCTGTCCACGGTCTCGGGCACCGGTGTCGGTGGCCGCATCCGCAAGCAGGACGTCCTGGCCGCCGCCGAGGCCGCCAAGGCCGCCGCTGCCGCCCCGGCCCCGGCTGCTGCCGCTCCGACCGCGAAGGCTCCGGCCGCCGCGGTCTCCGAGCTGCGCGGTCAGACGGTCAAGATGACCCGCATGCGCAAGGTCATCGGCGACAACATGATGAAGGCCCTGCACTCGCAGGCGCAGCTCAGCTCCGTGGTCGAGGTGGACATCACCAAGATCATGAAGCTGCGCGAGAAGGCCAAGGGCGCGTTCCTGGCCCGTGAGGGCGTCAAGCTCTCGCCGATGCCGTTCTTCGTCAAGGCCGCTGCCCAGGCGCTGAAGGCCCACGCGGTCGTCAACGCCCGGATCAACGACGACGAGGGCACCATCACCTACTTCGACTCGGAGAACATCGGCATCGCCGTCGACTCCGAGAAGGGCCTGATGACCCCGGTCATCAAGGGTGCCGGTGACCTCAACCTGGCGGGCATCTCCAAGGCGACCGCCGATCTGGCCGCCAAGGTCCGCGGCAACAAGATCACCCCGGACGAGCTGTCGGGCGCGACCTTCACGATCAGCAACACCGGCTCGCGCGGTGCGCTGTTCGACACGGTCATCGTGCCCCCGAACCAGGTCGCCATCCTGGGCATCGGTGCCACGGTCAAGCGCCCGGTGGTCATCGAGACCCCCGAGGGCACCGTCATCGGCGTCCGCGACATGACGTACCTGACCCTGTCCTACGACCACCGCCTGGTGGACGGCGCGGACGCGGCCCGGTACCTCTCGGCTGTCAAGGGCATCCTCGAGGCCGGCGAGTTCGAGGTCGAGCTCGGCCTGTAAGGCTCCTCGGTACAGCACCACCTGTCGTACGACGGCGCCCCCGTCCGGGATCTCCCCGGGCGGGGGCGCCGTCGTCGTCCTAGCCTGAAGACATGGCGCGCGCACCCGTGACAGATCTCGTCGTGGTGCTGCCGGGGATCATGGGCAGTCGGCTGGCCGACGCCGACGGCAAACCGGTGTGGGACGTGTCGGGCGGCGCCCTGTGGCAGGCCGTCCGCAGTCTCGGGGGCTCCCTGAAACGGCTCCGCCTCCCGGCGGACCTCGGGGACGGCCATCCCGGGGACGGGATCGTCCCCGCGGGCGTCCTGCGCAGCGTGCACGTGATCCCGGGTGTCTGGCACCCGGTGGACGGTTACACCGCACTGCTGGACTGGCTGGAGCGGTCCTTCGCCCTGGCCCGCCCCACTCCCGGGGCGCCGGGCAACCTCCTGGAGTTCGCGTACGACTGGCGGCTGTCCTGCCGCTACAACGCCGGGCTCCTGAAGGACCGTACCGAGAGCGAACTGGACCGGTGGCGGGCCTCCGCGCCCGACCGCGGGGAGGCCCGCACGGTGTTCGTCTGCCACTCCATGGGCGGCCTCGTGGCCCGTCACTACACGGAGTGCCTCGACGGCCACGAGATCACCCGCCGCGTGATCACTCTGGGCACCCCGCACCGGGGCTCGGTGCACGCCCTCACCAATCTGGCCAACGGCCTGCGCAAGGGGTGGGGCCCGCTCGGCCTGGACCTGCGCGCCTTCGCCCGCAGCCTGCCCTCGCTGCACCAGCTGACCCCCGACTACGCGTGCGTGAAGGGCCCCGGAGGGAAGCTCGCGTACGCCCGTGACCTGCCGGGACTGCCCGGTGTGGATCCGGCTCTGCTCTCGGACGCCGCCGCGTTCCACGCCGCCCTGCGCCGGGCCGCCGACCGCGCCGTCCCCACCACGCTGGACGCCGTCACCGGCGTGCTCCAGCAGACCGCCACCACCGTCGAGTACGCCGACGGCCTGCTCGTCCCGCTGTGGGACATCGAGGGCGAGGACGAGGGCGGCGACGGTACGGTCCCCCGCCTCTCGGCCCGCCCCGCGAACGCCTCCGGCAGCGGCTACGCCACGGCCGAGTCCCACACCTCCTGCGAACAGCACGGCTCGCTCCAGAACAACGCGGGCGTGCGCGAGGTCCTGTGGCGCCTGCTCGGCCGGGAGCCGGTGTTCCGCCGGGGCGACGAGGACGGCTCCGTGCCGCTCGGCGTGCTCGCGCCCCCGCTGCTGGAGCCGGGCGAGCCGTACCCGGTGGCCGTCACCGTGCCGCCGGAGATGCCCCGCCACGACGAGCTGCTGATCACGGCCGAGCTGCGCCCCGCCGACGGCGGACCCGCGGCCTCCCGCTCGCTGCGCAATCTCGGCGGCGGGCGGTACGCCACCGCCTTCCCCGCCCCGGAACCGGGCGGCTACCGGGTGGCGGTGCGGGCGGTGAAGCATCCGGGGGCGGCGGTGACGGCGCTGACGCTGGTGTGTGGGAACCATGAATGAGCAGGGCAGGCGCATCCGGGGGACGGTGCTCGGCATCGTGGTGGAGAACTACCGCAGCGACCGGTTCACGCGCCTGGCTGGGGCCGCCGACCAGATGCGCAACCTCTGCGCCCTGCTGGAGAGGTACGGGTACAGGTCGACGGTGCTGGTGGACCCGAGCCGCAAGCGCCTCAGGAAGTCGTTGACGGGCTGGAGCCGGCAATGGGCCGCCACGGGCAACCACGGTCCGGCGGTGGTCCTGTGGTCCGGACACGCCGTGCTCCAGGACCGGGAGCTGCGTCTGATCGTGCACGACACGGACGACGTGGAGGATCTGGAGCAGACCTACTCACCCGATTTCCTGGCGAACGCCGTCCTGCTCAGCAGGGCGGACCAGGTGCTCCTGCTCATCGACACCTGCTACGCGGGGGCGGGCGTCCCCGACGTCGTCAAGCGGTGGCTGCGCAAGCTGGACGAGGACAGTCTGCCGCCCGGCCGGTCCGCATGGCTCGGGGCCATCGCGTGCTGCCGGCCGGACGAGACCGCCGAGGACTCCGGCATGCTGCTGGAGACCGCCGCCAGGGTGCTGAGCAAGGGCCCCCGGGCGGGGAGGTACCGGCACGCGTTCAGCACCCGGAACCCCCACATCACCGGGCAGAACCTCCTGGAGGACATCGCGGAGCAGTGGCCGCAGTGGACAGGTCAGCTCATGCATCCGGTCACCGCCGGGGTTCCGCAGGCCATGTTCGCGAATCCACGCCGGCCGACCGCGAACGATCCGGCGCCCGAGCTGGTGGAGCACCTGGTGAGGGCGGCACGCGGGGCCGACCGGGTCGACGAGGGGTGGTTCTTCAGCGGCCGCCACGGGGTGCTCACGGAGATCACGAAGTGGCTGGAGGACCGGCAGCCCGGGCTGTTCCTGGTCACGGGCAGCGCGGGCAGCGGGAAGTCCGCCGTGCTGGGCAGGATCTGGACCCTGTCCGAGCCGGCACACCGTGCGGACATCCTGAAGCACGATGCCCTCGCGGACGACGACCCGGACCCGGGCCCGGACTCGGTGGACGCCTCGTTCCACCTGCGCGGCCTCGGCGTCCAGCAGCTCGCCGAGGCGATCGCCCGCGCGCTGAAGCTGCCACCGCCGCTGACCCCGGCTGCGCTGATCGCCGAGGTGGAGAGCGAATGGCCCGATCCCGAGTACCCCCTGGTCCTCGTACTGGACGGTCTCGACGAGGCCCAGCCCGACCAGATCCCCCGCATCATGAAGGACCTGCTGGCCCCGCTGAGTCGGCTGACGTGCGTCCTGCTCGGCTCCCGCGACAGGCCGTTCCGGGGCGAGGCCGGGCCCGGGGAACCGCTCGGCCAGACGTTGAGCCGCCTGCTGGGCACCCGGGCCCGCGCGTACGGCCTGGACGACGAGACGGACACCGCCGGCGACATCCGGCGCTACAGCCGGCGCCGGCTGTCCGCCGCGGACCTGCCCGAGGACGACGCCTACACGGCGGCGGTGGTCATCTCCGAGCGGGCGGGCGCGAGCAGCGGCGCCTTCCTGTACGCCAGCATGGCCGTCCGGTCCGTGATCAGGCGGTCGGGAGCGTCCGGCAGACAGGACTGGAACCAGGTCGTTCCCGATTCCCTCGGCGACGCCTTCGCCGATGACCTGCGCAGCGGTCCGAAGCGGGAGCGCGACGGCAAGAACCTCCCGTACGCGGCAGAGGACCTCCTGACGGCACTCGCGTGGAGCTCCGGCAGCGGTATGCCGGCGCAGGGCGTCTGGGAGGCCGTCGCCTCCGCGCTCAGCGCGGAGGGGGTCCGCTACCGCCCCGCGGACGTGGACTGGCTGCTGAACAACTACGGGCGCTACGTCGTGGAGGACGGGGACGAGGCCCAGGCCGTCTACCGGCTCTACCACCACGAACTCGTCAGCTACCTCCGCGTCGAGTCCGGCACCTATCTGCCGGTGGATCCCGCGACGGGCCTGCCGGAGAATCCCGCGTGCCGCGTCGCCCGCGCCGTGGTCAAGCTCCTGCACATCCAGAGCGCCGACGCCACGAGGATCGGGAGGGCGAACCCGTACCTGCGCAGGGCGCTGTCCGAGCACGTGGTCATGGCGGGGACCGAAGGCATCGGGCTGGCCCGTGAACTGTTCGATCTGGACCCGGAGCTGTTCCGCCCGGACCTGGCGGAAGCGCTGGCCGAGGTCGCGTTCGCGCTGTCCGCGGACCGGCCGGACCAGGCGGTCCCGCTCGCCCGGGAGGGCTGCGAACTCTTCCGGGTCCTGGCCGAGCGGGATCCGGCCTACGTCCCGTACCACGCCCAGTCGCTCATGTTCCTGGCCCACATCAACGCGGAGAACGGGGACCTGCCGACCGCACTCGCCACCGTCACCGAAGCCGTGGGCCTGTTCCGGGCGCTGGCCGCGAAGAACCCGGCCGCCCGCCGCCCGGACCTGGCCCTGTGCCTGTACAACCTCACCGACATCCGCGCGCGCTGCGGGGACCGGCACGGTGCGCTCGAGGCGATGACCGAGGCCGCCACCCTCTACCGGCTCGTCGCGCGGGACAACCCCGCCGCCTACCTTCCCGACCTCGCCCGGGCCCTCTACGACCTGTCGTTCATCCGCGGCGAGGGAGGGGACCCGGGCCGCGCGTTCGCCGACGCCTCCGAGGCCGTCGGCATCTACCTGACATTGGCGCGCAACGACCCCACCACCCACTTCGGCAGCCTCTCGGCCGCCCTGGACCTGCTCGTCGGCCTGGTCACCGACCGGCAGGCCGTCACCGTCTACACCGAGATGGAGCGAGGGCTGGCCGGGCATCCGGACGCGGCCCGCCGCCTCGCGCTCCGGCGCGCGAAGCTGCTCCTCACCTTCCAGGACCCGGGCCCCGGCATCAGCACCCTCATCGCCCTCGCGGATCCGCCCGGGCGTTCCGAGGCCGCCGACACGGCCGTCGAGGCCCGGCGGCTGCTCCGGGCCCACCGCCGCAGCGACGAGGCCAGTGCCGCGCGGGTCGACGAGCTGTGGCGCACGGTTGCCCGTACCGAGCCGCCCGACTGGCTGGGGATCCCGCAGGCCACGGCGGACCTCGCGGCCGAGTGGGTCCGGTGCCCCACCTGGGCAGCCGCCCGCGCCTTCTGGGAGGAGCACGCCGGCCTCCTGCGCTCGGCCGAGGTCGTCACGGCCGTGGAGGAGATCGCCCTCGTCGACAGGCTCGCCACGCAACGCCTGGAGGTCGCCCGGGAGGCGGACTCCAGGGACCCCGACAGCGCCTTCTTCCCGTATCTCACGGCCGAATGCGTCACGGTCTGGAAGGCACTGCCGACTTGGGAGGAGGCCCGGAACTACCTCGGTGCGCAGGCGAAGTTCCTGCTCAGCGACCAGGCCGTCGACCTCCTGTGGTCCGAGGTCAAGGCCAGCCGGCGGGCCGAGCACTACGCCGTGGTGACCTTGGCGCGCGCCGACGGGATCGCGGCCGCGTACCAGTACGTCGTGGACCGCGGCGCGCTGCGCGACCGGTGCGGGCGGCTGCTGGCCGCGCCCGAGAAGCCGGACCCCGATCTCCTCTTCGCCATCGGTGTCCTGGAGTTCACGGAGCACCGCGAGGCGTTCACCGGCCAGGTCCACATACAACTCGCCCTCGCGCTGGCGGGAATGGCCCTCGGGGACGAGCGGTGGCATCCCCACGAGTTCACCGAACAGACCAGGGTGATCGAGGAGATCAGGTCGGTTCTGGAGCGTCACTCCGGGCACGACCAGGTCCTGGGCGGCCTGATCCGGAGCATCCGCGCCTCGGGAGCCCCCCAGCCCTTGTAACCAGCCTCACCCGGGGTCACCGTCGGGAACGCATCTCACCGGGCCGACACCGCCGTATTGTCTACGCATCGACCCGTGCGAACCCCACAGGAGATGAACCGCCGATGATCACCCCACCCGTCGTGCACTCGCTGCGCGAGCAGATCCGCGAGCACATCGTGGAGGGGATCGTCAGCGGGCGCTGGAAGCCCGGCGAGCGCATCGTGGAGCGCCGGATCGCCGTGGAGCTGGAGGTCAGCCAGACGCCCGTGCGCGAGGCCCTGCGCGAGCTGGAGACGCTGCGGCTGATCGAGTCGGCGCCGAACAAGGGCGTGCGCGTACGGAACCTGTCGGCGGCCGACCTGGAGGAGATCTACCCGGTCCGGGCCGGTCTGGAGCAGATCGCGGCCGAGCTGGCCGCGCCGCGGCTGGCGAGCGACTGCTCGGCCCTGGAGCCGCATGTGGCGGCGCTGTGGGAGGCGGACCGCGCCGCTGACGGCACGGCGCAGGTGCGCCACACGGTGGGTTTCCACCGGGAGATGGTGCGGGCGGCGGGGAACAGCGTGCTGCTGCACACCTGGGAGAGCCTGGGCATCGAGGTGTTCACGGCCCTGTCCATCCGGTGGCTGGGAACCGTCCAGAAGTCCTACGCCGAGGAGCACGAGGCCCTCGTCGAGGCGTTCCGCAGCCGGGATCCCGACATCGGGGTGCTGGTGAAGCGGCATGTCCTGGGGTGCGCCCCGCGCGCCTGATCATCCCCGGACCGCACCTTTTTGTACCGATTTACCCGGCACCGGGTGCCTAGATCCATGGCACCCGGTGCCGACTTTTGTCATATGGACGCTTCTTCGTCACTTTTATTTGATCGATCATCGATCAGCGATTTACAGTCGTCGCGGACCTCAACCAGGTCCAACGACCCTGTCCTGCCCGTCAGGGATTTTCTTCACCACCTCTCCTTTGTCCGGAAGGCGGCGCACACCGATGTCCGACCCCGTAGGAAAGCTTCCGAGCGAGCTCGACCAGCTCCCGGACCGCGACACCGAGGAGACCGCCGAATGGGCGGCCTCCCTCGACGCCGTCGCAAAGGCCGCCGGTACGCGCCGCGCCGAATACCTGCTCCGCCGTACGCTCCAGCACGCCGAGGCCGCCGGCCTCGCGCTGCCGAAGCTGCTGGAGACGGACTACGTCAACACCATCCCCACCGCCGCCGAGCCGGAGTTCCCCGGTGACGAGGCGATGGAAGCCAGGATCACCGCCTGGAACCGGTGGAACGCGGCCGCCATGGTCACCCGCGGCTCCAAGTACGGCGTCGGCGGCCACATCGCCACCTTCGCCTCCGCCGCGTGGCTGTACGAGACCGGCTTCCAGCACTTCTTCCGCGGGAAGGAGGCCGACGGATCGGGCGACCAGCTCTACATCCAGGGCCACGCCTCCCCCGGCATCTACGCCCGCGCCTTCCTCGACGGCCGGGTCTCCGAGCAGCAGCTCGACAACTTCCGCCAGGAGTCCGGCGGCAACGGCCTGCCGTCCTACCCGCACCCGCGGCGCCTGCCGTGGCTGTGGGAGTTCCCGACGGTGTCCATGGGCCTCGGCCCGCTCTCCGCGATCTACCAGGCGCGCTTCAACCGCTACCTGCAGAACCGGAGCATCAAGGACACCGCCAACTCGCACGTCTGGGCCTTCCTGGGCGACGGCGAGATGGACGAGCCCGAGTCGACCGCCGCCCTGGCCCTCGCCTCCCGCGAGCAGCTCGACAACCTGACCTTCGTCATCAACTGCAACCTGCAGCGCCTCGACGGTCCGGTCCGCGCCAACTTCCGCGTGGTGCAGGAGCTGGAAGCCCAGTTCCGCGGCGCCGGCTGGAACGTCATCAAGTCGCTGTGGGGCTCCGCCTGGGACGAGCTGTTCCAGCTCGACACCACGGGCGCCCTGGTACGCCGCCTGCGCGAGGTACCGGACGCGCAGTTCCAGACGTACGCGACCCGCGACGTGGCCTACATCCGCCAGCACTTCTTCGGCGCCAACGCCGAGCTCGTGCAGCTGGCCGGCGTGCTCTCCGACGCGAAGATCGCCGAGTGCTTCCACAGCTCCCGCGGCGGCCACGAGCCCCGCAAGGTCTACGCCGCGTACAAGGCCGCCCTGGAGCACAAGGGCGCGCCGACGGTCATCCTCGCGCAGACCGTCAAGGGCTACACGCTGGGCGCCGGGTTCGAGTCGAAGAACGCGAACCACCAGATGAAGAAGCTGACGATCGACGAGTTCAAGGACATGCGTGACCTCCTTGGCCTCCCGATCCCGGACAGCGCCTTCGCCGACGGCCAGGTCCCGTACGGCCACCCGGGCGCGAACAGCCCCGAGGTCCAGTACCTGAACGAGCGCCGCGCGGCGCTCGGCGGCCCGGCCCCGGCCCGCAAGGTCAAGCACGTGGCCCTGCCCGCCCCGGCGGACCGTTCCTTCGCCCCGCTCCTCAAGGGTTCCGGCAAGCAGGAGATGGCCACCACCATGGCCTTCGTCCGGCTCGTCAAGGACCTGATGCGGGACAAGGAGACCGGCAAGCGCTGGGTGCCGATCGTCCCGGACGAGGCCCGCACCTTCGGTATGGAGTCCCTCTTCCCGTCGGCCGGCATCTACTCGCCGCTCGGCCAGACGTACGAGCCGGTCGACCGCGACCAGCTCATGTACTACAAGGAAGCCAAGGACGGCCAGATCCTCAACGAGGGGATCACCGAGGCCGGCGCCATGGCCGACTTCATCGCCGCCTGTACGTCGTACGCGACGCACGGCGAGCCGATGATCCCGTTCTACATCTTCTACTCGATGTTCGGCTGGCAGCGCACCGCGGACCAGATGTGGCAGCTCGCCGACCAGCTCGGCAAGGGCTTCATCGTCGGCGCCACCGCCGGCCGCACCACCCTGACCGGTGAGGGCCTGCAGCACGCGGACGGCCACTCGCACCTGATCGCGTCCACGAACCCGGCGTCGCTCAACTACGACCCGGCCTTCGCGTACGAGATCGCGGTGATCGTCAAGGACGGTCTGCGCCGGATGTACGGCGAGAAGCCGGAAGACGTCTTCTACTACCTGACGGTCTACAACGAGCCGAAGGTGCAGCCGGCCATGCCCGAGGGCGTGGAAGAGGGCATCCTCAAGGGCCTCTACCGCTTCAACACGGCGGCCGACCTGGACGGGGCGGCCCCGGCCGCCGACGCCCCGAAGGTCCAGCTGATGGCCTCGGGCACGGCGATCCACTGGGTGCTGGAGGCGCAGCAGCTGCTCGCCGCCGACTGGAACGTCTCCGCCGACGTCTGGTCCGCCACCTCGTGGGGCGAGCTGCGGCGCGACGCGCTGGAGTGCGACGAGGCGCTGCTGCGCGGCGAGGTGCGCACCCCGTACGTCACCCGCGCGCTGGAAGGTGCCGCGGGCCCGGTCCTCGCGGTGTCCGACTGGATGCGTCAGGTCCCGGACCAGATCAGCCAGTGGGTCGAGCAGGACTACACCTCGCTGGGCACGGACGGCTTCGGCCTGTCCGACACCCGTGAGGGCGCCCGCCGCCACTTCGGTGTGGACGCCCAGTCGATCGTGGTGGCCGCGCTGGCCCAGCTCGCCCGCCGCGGCGAGGTCCCGGCGTCCGCCATCAAGGAGGCGCGCGAGCGCTACGGCCTGTAAGGCACAGGAACGCATACGGCGAAAGGCCGGTGTCCACCCCGCCAAGGGGGTTGGACACCGGCCTTTCGCCGTATGCGCGGTGGCGGTGCGGCGGCGGACCCGTGATGCTGGAGCGGTGATGGACGAGACGGAGTTCTGGGAGATCGTCGACCGTACCCGCGAGGCCGCCGAGGGCGACCCCGAGGAGCACGCCGAACTGCTCGTGGAGCGGCTGGCCCAGCTCGATCCCGACTCCGTCCTGGACTTCGCCCGGCACTTCGAGTCGCGGTACAACCGGGCCTACACGTGGGACCTGTGGGGCGCCGCGTGGGTGTTGCTCGACGGGGCGAGCGACGACGCGTTCGACTACTTCCGGTGCTGGCTGATCGGCCAGGGGCGGGAGGTCTTCGAGGGCGGGGTGCACGACCCGGACCAGCTGGCGGAGCTGCTCGGCGAGTTCGACGAGGAGATCGACGGGGACGGCGAGGAGCTGGGGTACGCGGCCGACGAGGCGTACGAGCAGCTGACCGGGTCGGTGGCGCCGGACCTGGGGATCCCGCTGCAGGCGGCGGAGCCGGAGGGCGCACCGCTGGACTTCGAGAACGAAGCCGTGCTGGCGGAGCGCTTCCCCCGGCTGTGGGACCGGTTCCGCGCCTGATCAGTAGTGCGTGCCGCCGTCGATGCGGATCTCCGTACCGGTGATGAAGGCACCGTCCTCGGAGCCCAGCATGGCGACGACGCCGGCCACGGTCTGCGGGCCGGCGAAGCCCTGGCCGATGGCGGGGGCGAGCTTGGCGAACAGGCTCCAGTCGGTGTCCTCGGGCAGGCCGGGGCCGTTGCCGGTGGTCATGCCGCTCTCGATGGAGCCGGGCGCGACGGCGACGAAGCGCAGGCCCTGCTTGCTGTACTCGGCGGCCAGCGCGTGGGTCATGGACTGGATGCCGCCCTTGCTGGCCGCGTAGGCGGACATGTAGGGGTGGGCGAAGGACGCCGAGGTGGAGCTGAAGTTGACGACGACCGGCTGGTCGCCCTCCAGCAGCGCCGGGAGCGACTCGCGGATGACCAGGAAGGTGCCGGTCAGGTTGACCGCGATGACCTGGTTCCAGAGTTCCAGCGTGGTCTGCTGGGTGTGCGCGGAGCGCAGGATGCCCGCCGCGTTGACCAGTACGTCGAGCCCGCCGAGGCTCTCGACGGCGGCGGCGATGCCGGCCCGTACGGCTGCCTCGTCGGATATGTCGAGTACGGCGGTGGTCAGCCGCGCGCCGTGCCCTTCGGCCGCGGCGCGGTCGGCGGTGGCCTTGAGGCCGGCCTCGCTGACGTCCACGGTGTGGACGCGGCCGCCCTCCGACAGAATGCGGTGGACGGTGGCCTGGCCGATGCCGGAGCCGCCGCCGGTGATGAGGACTCGACGTCCTTCGTAACGGTTCATGGGGACGAGCGTACCGGTGGGATGACACATTTTGCCAGAGTGACAAACAGTGCAGTTGCTGGTGGGTCCGGGGAGTACTCTTCCCTAGTGAGATCCCCACGTCCGTACTCTCCCCAGGCCGGCCCCGGAGCCCAGTCGCTGACCGAGCGCCGCAAGGCCGCCACCCAGCTCGACATCGCCCGCGCGGCCTGCGAACTGTTCGCCGAGCACGGCCCCGACGCCACCACCGCCGAGGACATCGCCCACCGGGCGGGTGTGGCGCTGCGGACGTTCTACCGCTACTTCCGCAACAAGCAGGAGGCGGTGGCCCCGCTGCTCGCGGGCGGCGGCGACGCCTGGCGCGCCCTGCTCGCCGAGGAGGACCCCGGCACCCCGCTCGCCGAGGCCCTGGAACGCGCCGTCACGCGCTCGCTGACCGACCTCCAGGCCGTCGAGGAGGGCCTTGAGGTCACCCGCGGGCTGCTGCGCGCGGCGGCGACCGACGAGGCCCTGCGCGCGGTCTGGTACAAGGTGAACCAGGACTCCGAGGAGCGCCTGGTCCCCGTGGTGGCCCGGCTGGCCGGCCCGGACGCCGACGCGCTCGGCGTACGCCTCCTCGCGGCGGCGGCCACCGACGCGATCCGCATCGCCCTGGAGCTCTGGTCGACCACCGACGCCCCGGTCAGCGGCCCCGGCTCACCGGCGGAACTCGCGGTCCGCTGCCTGCGGGACCTGACGGGCGCCATGCCGCTGCTGCGCTGACGGCCGGAGCCGGCGTCGGCGTCGGGGTCGGGGCCGGCGCCGGAGTCAGAGGAAGTTCCGCGACTTCGCGGCCAGGTGGGCGGCGAAGAACTCCGGGGCGTCCGGCCGCATCCGGGCGAGGGCGACCATGGCCGTCACGATGACGTCGGCGACCTCCGCCTCCACATCGCCCCAGGTGTGCGAGTTCCCCTTGCGCGGATTGGTCCCCTTGGCCCCGATGACGGCCTGCGCGGCCTCGCCGAACTCCTCCCCGATCTTCAGGATCTGCAGCGTCACGCTCTCCTCGTGCGCGACCCCCCGCTCCCGGTCGTGCTCGTCGAACCGCGCCACGAGCGCGCCGATGGTCTTCCAGGGATCTTCCATGGGGGGAACCTAGCCGGACACGACGGAGCCCCGCCGGTCTCCGAGGAGAACCGGCGGGGCTCCGGACGCTGTCACACGCGCTGTTTAGAGGTCGAAGTAGAGCTCGAACTCGTGCGGGTGCGGGCGCTGCGCGATCGGGGCGATCTCGTGCGTGCGCTTGTAGTCGATCCAGGTCTCGATCAGGTCGGGGGTGAAGACACCGCCGGCCAGGAGGTACTCGTGGTCCTCCTCCAGGGCCTTGAGGACGTCCTCGAGGCTGGTCGGGACCTGCGGGACGCTCGCGTGCTCGTCGGGCGAGAGCTCGTAGAGGTCCTTGTCGATCGGCTCCATCGGCTCGATCTTGTTCTTGACGCCGTCGAGGCCCGCGAGCAGCAGCGCCGCGAAGGCGAGGTACGGGTTGGACGACGGGTCCGGGGCGCGGAACTCGACGCGCTTGGCCTTCGGGTTCGAGCCCGTGATCGGGATGCGCATGGCGGCGGAGCGGTTGCGCTGCGAGTACACCATGTTGACCGGCGCCTCGAAGCCCGGCACCAGGCGGTGGTAGGAGTTCACCGTCGGGTTGGTGAAGGCCAGCAGCGACGGGGCGTGCTTGAGGATGCCGCCGATGTAGTAGCGCGCGGTGTCCGACAGGCCCGCGTAGCCGGCCTCGTCGTAGAACAGCGGGTCGCCGTTCGCCCACAGCGACTGGTGCACGTGCATGCCCGAGCCGTTGTCGCCGAAGATCGGCTTCGGCATGAAGGTCGCGGTCTTGCCGTTGCGCCAGGCGACGTTCTTCACGATGTACTTGAAGAGCATCAGGTCGTCGGCCGCGGCGAGCAGCGTGTTGAACTTGTAGTTGATCTCGGCCTGGCCACCGGTGCCGACCTCGTGGTGCTGACGCTCGACCTGGAGGCCCTGGGCGTCCAGTTCGAGGGAGATCTCGGCGCGCAGGTCGGCGAAGTGGTCGACCGGGGCTACGGGGAAGTAACCACCCTTGTAGCGGACCTTGTAACCACGGTTGTTCTCCTCGGAGCCCGTGTTCCAGGCGCCGGCCTCGGAGTCGATGTGGTAGAAGCCCTCGTTCGCGGAGGTCGCGAAGCGCACGCTGTCGAACACGTAGAACTCGGCCTCGGGGCCGAAGTACGCGGTGTCGGCGATGCCGGTGGAGGCGAGGTACGCCTCGGCCTTCTTCGCGATGTTGCGCGGGTCGCGGCTGTAGGCCTCGCCCGTGATCGGGTCGTGGATGAAGAAGTTGATGTTGAGCGTCTTGTCCTTGCGGAACGGGTCCAGACGCGCGGTGGTGATGTCGGCACGCAGCGCCATGTCGGACTCGTGGATCGCCTGGAAGCCACGGATCGAGGAGCCGTCGAAGGCGAGCTCCTCCGCCGGGTCGAATGCCCGAGCCGGGATGGTGAAGTGCTGCATCACACCAGGCAGGTCGCAGAAGCGGACGTCGACGAACTTGACGTCGTTCTCCTCGATGTACTGCTTCACTTCGTCGGCGTTCTGGAACATCCAACTCCTCCTACTCCCACCCCGGGGCAGGGACGGGCTTTATAGCTCGTGGTGCGTCAGTGCGGTGCCGCACGCTGACCCGACCATAAGCAGGCGGGATTTCTCAAGCATGACCCATTTGTTTCGCACAAGTTAACCAGGGTCCCGCCGGAATGCCGGGGAGCAGCACGGGTACCTTGGTCGGGTGGACAAGAGGCAAGCAATCGGATCCTGGCTCTCCGGCCCCCGCGCGGCCGCCGAGGACATGGGCGTCGACTTCGGCTACCCCGGCCAGCAGCTCGGCCTGCCGCAGCAGGGGCCCGGCTCCGTGGCGCGGTTCGGGCGCAGGTTCGGCGCCGTGGCCATCGACTGGATCGGCTGTCAGCTGATCGCATACGGGCTGATCACGGGCCGCGACGCGGGTGCCACGGGCAACTGGACGCTGGCGCTCTTCGTGACCCTGAGCATCCTGACCGTCGGCACCGTGGGCTTCACCCCTGGGAAGCGGATGCTGGGGCTGCGGGTCGTCTCGCAGGACGGCGGGCGCCTCGGCTTCGGCCGCGTGGTGCTGCGCACCGTACTGCTGGCCCTGGTCATCCCGGCGATCGTCTGGGACCGCGACGGCCGCGGCCTCCACGACCGGCTGAGCCGCGCCGTCCAGGTCCGCATCTGAGCCGTCCGGCTCCCCCTCCGCATCGCACAGGGGCGCCCCCGGAGCCGTTCGGCTCGGGGGCGCCCCTGTGTGTTGTATACGAAAAGCGGGTCAGCGCATCTTTCCGCCGCGCGGCATGCGCATGCCCTTGGGCATCGGGCCCTTGGGGATCGGCATGTTGCTCATCAGGTCGCCCATGGCCCGGAGCTTGTCGTTGACCGCGGTGATCTGCGGGCCGGCCAGTACCCGGGGCAGCTTCAGCAGGGTCGTACGGACCTTCTTGAGCGGCACCTCGCCCTCGCCGTTGCCCACGATGAAGTCGTGGACCGGGATGTCGGGCATGATCCGGGCCAGCTTCTTCTTCTCGTTCGCGAGCATGGGCTTGACCCGGTTCGGGTTGCCCTCGGCGATCAGCACGACGCCCGCCTTGCCGACGGCACGGTGGACGATGTCCTGCTGCTTGCTCATCGCGACGGCGGGGGTGGTCGTCCAGCCCCGGCCCACGTTGTCCAGTACGGCCGCGGCCGCGCCCGGCTGTCCCTCCATCTGCCCGAAGGCAGCCCGCTCGGCCCGTCGTCCGAAGACGATCGCCATTGCGAGGAACGCCACCAGGAAGCCCAGGATGCCCAGGTAGACCGGGTGGCCGATCAGGAAGCCGATCGCAAGAAAGACACCGAAGGTGACGATTCCCACGCCCGCGACGATCAGACCGACCTTCGGGTCGGCCTTGCGCGTCATCTTGTACGTCAGGGCGATCTGCTTCAGTCGCCCGGGGTTCGCAGCAGTCTCTGCGTTTGACTTCCTCGCCATACAGCGAAGTTTACGTGGCCTGCGGGGTCCGGGTCGCCGCGGCCTCGAGTACGTGCTCGGTTTCGACGCGGTCCTTGGCCCGGCGGCGGTCTTCGAGCACCGCGGTCCAGGCGTTGCGACGGGCCCCGCTCATGAGCAGCGACTCTATGCCGCGGAAGGCGTCGGTGAAGGACGGGATGGCGATGGCGCGTACGGGCGCGGCCTGCATGATGTCGATCCCTTTCACGGTGCTCACTCGGTGGTGTGTGCGGTGCGTGGAGCAATCGTCACTGACTGGTGTTACCAGCGTGTGGCTCGGCGGTCAAACGTTGTGAAACATTGACGCGGCCCGCCGGACTCTTCCTGGAAAGAGCCTAGGGGCCGCGCCGCTGCGGTGTTACTCGTTAGTAAGATTTTGTGCGCGACTTCACACAGTCGCACGCTTCTCTGTTCCGTCGGTCGAGCTCCGCCTCGCTACCGCTCCGGCCGCGTGCCTGCCCTCGTACCTCGGGCAGACCCGCAACCTACGCTCCAGCTCGGCTGCGCTTCTCCATCGCCTGCTGGTAGAGACGGCCCGCACGGTAGGAGGACCGGACCAGCGGCCCGGACATCACACCGGAGAAGCCGATCTCCTCGGCCTCCTTCGCCAGCTCCACGAACTCGGCCGGCTTCACCCAGCGCTCGACGGGGTGGTGCCGCGGCGAGGGCCGCAGGTACTGGGTGATGGTGATGAGCTCGCAGCCCGCCTCGTGCAGCTCCTTCAGCGCCTCCGAGACCTCCTCGCGCTCCTCGCCCATGCCCAGGATCAGGTTGGACTTGGTGACGAGGCCGTAGGCGCGGGCCTGGCGGATCACGTCGAGCGAGCGCTCGTAGCGGAAGCCGGGGCGGATCCGCTTGAAGATGCGCGGCACGGTCTCGAC
Source organism: Streptomyces sp. NPDC051183 (assembly GCF_040682455.1). Taxonomy (NCBI): domain Bacteria; kingdom Bacillati; phylum Actinomycetota; class Actinomycetes; order Kitasatosporales; family Streptomycetaceae; genus Streptomyces; species Streptomyces sp. NPDC051183. Next base: position 125,298 of record NZ_JBFBBA010000004.1, on the reverse strand, counting down.
GTTGTGCGCGAAGACCTCGGGGCGGGAGGCGAAGACCTCCTCCAGCAGCTCCGGGACCGCGTTGAAGTCCGGGGCCAGCAGCTCGACCTTGGTGTGGCCGGCCTCGCGGCCCGCCGTCTGCTGGTGGATCTGGCGCACGGTCTCCGCGTACAGCCAGGCGCCGCCGTCGGCCAGGTCGTCGCGCGCGACGCCCGTGATGGTGGCGTAGTTCAGGTCCATCGTGACCACGGACTCGCCGACGCGGCGCGGCTCGTCCCGGTCCAGGGCCTCGGGCTTGCCCGTGTCGATCTGGCAGAAGTCACAGCGCCGGGTGCACTGGTCGCCACCGATGAGGAAGGTGGCCTCGCGGTCCTCCCAGCATTCGTAGATGTTCGGACAGCCGGCTTCCTGGCACACCGTGTGCAGTCCTTCGCCCTTCACCAGGGCCTGCATCTTGGTGTACTCGGGACCCATCTTCGCCCGGGTCTTGATCCACTCGGGCTTGCGCTCGATGGGGGTCTGGGCGTTACGGACCTCGAGGCGCAGCATCTTGCGTCCGTCGGGTGCGACTGCGGACACGACCGGCTCCCTGTGACTTCGATTCTTCGGCGCCCACCAGGGTACGCCCGTAATTTCATACGCTCTTACGTCGGCCAACCTGCGAGGGGGTGGCCGCATTCCCCGGCCGTCAGCCGGCGGCCGGCTCTATCTCGCGGGGCCGCAGCTCCGCGTGCTCGAACACCTCGGTCAGGTGCCGCTCGACGACGGGCAGCACCTCGGCGATGGTGATCTCGCGGCCCAGCTCGTAGGAGAGCGAGGTCACACCCGCGTCCCGGATCCCGCAGGGGACGATCCGGTCGAACCAGGTGTTGTCCGGGTTCACGTTGATCGCGAAGCCGTGCATGGTGACGCCCTTGGCGACGCGGATGCCGATGGCGGCGAGCTTGCGGTCCTCGCGGCGCTGGCCGGCGTTGGACGGGGCGTACTCGGGGCCGTTCAGGCGCGCGTCGAACTCCTCGTCGTGCAGCCGGGGGTCGAAGTCGAGCGAGAGGCCGCCGAGCCTGGGGCGCTCCTCGACGGGGTCTCCGAGGACCCAGACCCCGGAGCGGCCCTCGACGCGGGTGGTCTCCAGCCCGAACTCCGCGGCGGTGCGGATCAGGGCGTCCTCCAGGCGCCGGACGTGGGCGACCACGTCCACCGGGCGGGGCAGCTTCATGATCGGGTAGCCGACCAGCTGGCCCGGGCCGTGCCAGGTGATCTTGCCGCCGCGGTCCACGTCCACGACGGGCGTGCCGTCCAGCGGACGCTCGCTGTCCGCCGTGCGCCGACCCGCGGTGTAGACCGGCAGGTGCTCCAGCAGGAGGCAGGTGTCCCCGACCTCGTCCGCGAAGCGGGCCGCGTGCACCCGGCGCTGCTCTTCCCACGCCTCGGTGTACTCGACGGCTTCCGGCCCGAAGCCCAGATGGACAAACCCAAGCTCAGCCACCGCAGCGCCTCCTCGTTGAACCTGCTGTGTGCACGTATCGCACCAGGCAAGGGTACGGCGGGCCGTGCGGGAGGCCTCAGGCGCCTGCCGGCGGGCCCGGCAGCTGCCTGGGCCGCCTGCGTCCCTGCGGGGGCCGGTCCGGGTCCTCGTCGGCCCGCGGCAGCCGCCGGTGGCCCTCGGAGTGGTCGTTGACCCAGCCGCACACCCCGCAGGCGTAGCGCCCGTCCAGTCCGGCGATGTACGTCCCGCACCGCCGGCACTCCGCCTCGGTCAGCTCCGGCGCCGGCAGCGGCGCGGTGGACTCGGCAGTTCTCTCGACAGGGGGACGCACCCCGTTGGGCCGGCGGGTCATGGGGCGCAGCGTACGCCGACAGAGGGGTCCGGTCCGTAAAGGGCCCCACCGATTCTGCACACGATCGGATGAATGTGGGGCAGAGCGGGCGGTCTGAGCGGAGTTCGCCGCTACATTCACGCCGTTCACAGGGCCGGGACTCCGGTCCGTCACGTCAGGAGACCGTGGAGCCGATGACGGAACGACCTGCCCAGCGCGTCCCCAACCGGCAGCTCGCGGCCTTGATCGCGGAAGCCGGCTTCTCCAACGCCGGGCTAGCCCGCCGAGTCGACCAGCTCGGGCTGGAACACGGTCTCGACCTGCGGTACGACAAGACCTCCGTGACCCGGTGGCTGCGCGGGCAGCAGCCGCGCGGCACGACCCCGGCGCTGATCGCGGAGGTCTTCACCCGGCGCCTCGGGCGGCGCCTGTCCGCGCAGGACCTGGGCCTGGACGCGTGTGCCCCCGTCTACGCCGGTCTGGAGTTCGCGGCCACCCCCGAGGAGGCCGTGGACATCGCGAGCGGGCTGTGGCGCAAGGACTCCGGCTCCCACGCGGAGCTGCGGAAGATCGCCTTCACCCCGGCCGGGCTGGTCGTGCCCAGCCGGGACTGGCTGATCGGCCGGGCCGACGAGCGCGTGGGGCGCGGCGCGGACCAGAGCGCCGCGCGGGTGCCCGTACAGGGCCGGGCCTCGGTGCCCCGGCAGCGCCAGATCGACCGCGGGCCCGGGCAGCGGGTCACCGGCGGCGACATCGCGGCGCTGAGGTCGGTGAGCGAGCTGTTCCGGACCCTGGACCACGCCTACGGCGGCGGCCACGCCCGCCAGGCCCTGGTGCGCTACCTGGAGCACGAGGCCGAGCCGATGCTCCGCGGCACCTACGGGGAGACCACCGGGCGGCGGTTGTTCGCGGCCGCCGCCGACCTGACCCGGCTCGCGGGCTGGACCTCGTACGACATCGCCGCGCACGGGCTGGCCCAGCGCTACTTCGTGCAGGCGCTGCGGCTCGCGCAGGCCGCCGGGGACCGGCCGTACGGGTCGTACGTGCTGGTCACGATGAGCCGCCAGGCGGTCTACCTCGGCCACGGCCGGGAGGCGGTCCAGCTGGCCCGGGTGGCCCAGCAGGGCGTCGGCTCGGGTCCCCCGCCGGTGGTGCAGGCGCTGCTGCACTCGGCGGAGGCGCGGGGGCACGCGGTGCTCGGCGAGGTGCGGGCGTCCACGGCCTCACTGGTGCGGGCCGAGCGGGCGCTGGGCGCCGCCCGGCCGGCGGACGACGTACCGCACTGGGCGCGGGACTACGACGAGGCGCAGCTGGCGGACGAGTTCGGGCACTGCCACCGGGACCTCCAGCAGTACCGGGCCTCGGCGCAGCACGCGGAGCGCTCGCTGCAGCTGCGGGCGCCCGGGTACGCGCGCTCGCGGCTGTTCTGCCGGGTGGTGCTGGCCACCGCGCGGCTGGGGCTGGGCGAACTGGACCAGGCCTGCGCACTGGGTGCGGAGGCGGCGCAGCAGGCGATGGAGATGCGGTCGGTGCGCGCGGTGGAGTACGTACGGGACTTCGAGCGCCGGCTGGAGCCGTACCGGGACGCCTCGGCCGTGCGGACGTACCGCGACCGAGTGGCGGCGCTGTCCTGAGGTGCGGGGCCCGGCCCGGGTCGGGTCGGGTCGGGTCCGGGCCCCTGGTTCGGTGGTTCTCAGGCCGCCACCGGAAGTGCGGGCCGCGCGGGTGCGGGCAGCGGGATGCCGAAGTCGCGCAGGACCGCGGTGGCGGCGCGGCGGGCCGAGCGCAGGGCGCCCTGGACGGTGTTGGTGTCGCGGTGGTCGCCGCACACGTACAGCCCGGCCAGGACCCGTACCGGGCGGCGCATGTCGTGCGGCGGGGGCATGGCGGGCACGGCCTCCGGGGTGTGGTGGAGGGCGAGCAGCTCCCAGTCCCGGGTGGTGGTGTCGTAGAGCCGGGCCAGGCGCGAGGCGACGGTGCGCGAGGGTGGCGGCGGACCGAGCACGGTGGTGGTGACCAGGCTGCGGCCGGCCGGGGCGCGCGTCGGGTCGACCGCGCTCATCACGGCGGTGTGGGCGACGGGCCACTTGGGGTCGCCGTCCAGGAGCAGCGAGCCGTCCCAGGGCAGCCGGGCGGCGGTGGCGTGGTGGATGACGGTGACCTCGTGGAAGTCCGGCACCCGCAGCCCGGGCAGCAGTTCGGCGGCGGCGCGGGCGCCGGTCGCCAGGACCGCGGAGCGGCAGCTGAAGTCGCCGTGGTCCTCGGTGGTGACGAGGTTGGTCGCCACCGAGCGGACCCGGACCCCGGTGCGCACGGTGCCGGTCGGCAGCCCGGCGGCGAGCAGGTCGGGCAGGGTCGCGGCGCCGCCCTCGGGGACGGCGAGCCGGCCGCGGGCGAAGGTGCGCAGCGCCAGGTCGGCGACGCGGCTGGAGGTGGTGAGCTCCGGATCGCGGAGCAGGGCCGCGAGCAGGGGGCGCAGTACGGCGTTCAGGGAGCGCGGGGGCAGCCCGCGGGCGGACCGCAGGGCGGCGTCGGCGGTGCGTTCGGGCCGGGCGAGGAGGCGCTCCTCGGGCAGGGCGGCGAGGCGGCCGAGGACGGCGCTGAGCCGGGCCTGGTCGAGCGAGCCGCTGGCCAGGGCGCGGGCGGGGGTGAGGGCCCCGGCGCGCAGCTGTTTGCCCTCGGTGTGGACGAGGACCCCGGGCGCGAAGGGCCGCAGGACGAGGCCCTCCAGCCCCGGGGTGCGGGCCGGCTCCGAGTAGGCGGTGCTGAGCAGTTGGCCGACCCGGTCCAGCCGGAAGCCGTCCACGGCTTCGGTGGCCATCCGGCCGCCGGGGTCCCCGGCGGCCTCCAGGACGGTGACGGTGACCCCCGCTGCGATCAGGTGGTGCGCGGCGGCGAGTCCTGAGACTCCGGCTCCCACAATGACGACGTCCGCATGGTGTGCGCTTGTGCTGCGTGTGCTGCGTGTGCTGCTGAGCACGTGCCCCTCCCCGAGGTCGGCGCGGCTGTGTTTCGTCCTCCTTCCCCCAACCGGCTCCAGCGGAACCCGAGTCGGGCGGGCGATTGCGGTCGGCTCCGGTCGCACGGCGGTCGCATTCGGGTCACGAACGGTCGCACGGTGGTCGCGCGACGATCGCTAGTGCGCCCCTTCGTCGAGCGCCGCGCGGATGGAGTCCTCGATCCCCGGATCGCGGAACACGAACCCGGACTCCAACAGCCGCGCGGGGCGCACCCGCTGGCTGCCTAGTACGTCCTCGGCGAACTGGCCGAGCGCGACCTTGAGGGCGATCGCCGGTACGGGGATCACCGCGGGCCGCCGCAGCACCCGGCCCATGGCCGCGGTGACCTGGCGGTTCGTCAGCGGTTCTGGGGCGGTGAGGTTGACCGGCCCCGACAGGGCGGGGGTGTCGATGATGTGCCGCAGGGCCGCGATCTCGTCCCGGAGCGAGATGTGCGACCAGTACTGGCGGCCGTTGCCGAGCCGGCCGCCGATGCCGGCGCGGAAGACGGGGAACAGCCGGCCCCAGGCCCCGCCCTGGCGGGCCACGACCAGGCCGGTACGGGCGAACACGGTCCGGACCCCGGCCGCCCGGGCGGGAGCCGCCGCCGCCTCCCACTCGACGCAGACCTCCGCGAGGAAGCCCTCGCCGGCCGGGGAGTCCTCGTCGACGGCGCGGTCGCCGGTGTCGCCGTAGTACCCGATGGCGGAGCCGCTGACGAAGACGGCCGGCGGCCGGGGCATCGCGGCGATGGCGGTGGCGAGGGCTCGCGTGCCGTTGACCCGGCTGTCGCGGATCTCCCGCTTGTACGCGGCGGTCCAGCGGTGGTCGCCGACGCCGGCCCCGGCCATGTGCACCACGGCCTCGCAGCCGGCCAGGCCGGAGGGGTCGACGTAGTCCCGGGCGGGGTCCCACCGGGCCTCGTCGGCCGACTGCGGCTCGCGCCGTACGAAGCGGACGACGTCGTGGCCGTCGCCGCGGAGGTCTTGTGCGAGGGCTTGCCCGATGAGGCCGGTGCTACCGGTGACTGCGATGCGCATGCCCCCATCCTGCCGCCCGAACACCCCCCGCCGGGCCGCGCCCCCGCAGCCCGGCCCGCGCCCCCCGCAGCCCCTGGCCCACGCACCGCCGCCCGGGTGCACCGCCCCGCGCTGCCGCCCCGGGGTGCCGGCGCGGGCTACCGCCGCCGGGTGCCACCCGGCGTCCCGCCGCCGGGGCGCGCCCGGGAGTGCCCCGTCCCTCGCACCGCCGCCCACCTCGACGGCGCGGGCGGCTGCCGCCGGGTGCCACCCGGCTTCCCGCACTGGCGTGCGCCCGGAAGTGCCCGGCACCCCAGGTGCCGACACCCGCCCCGACGCCGCGCGCTGCCACCGCCCCGGGGTGTGGGCGCCCGTCCCAGCGGCGCGGGCTGCCGCTGCCGGTTCCGCCCGGCGTCCCGCCGCCGGGGAGTGCCCGGCACAGGTGCTGCCGCCCCGCGGTGGTCGGCGCGCGTCCCGGCGGTGCGGGGTGCCGCTGTGCGGAGCTGGTCCCCGCCCCGCCCTTTCTCCGTTTCCCGGGGCTCGGCCCCGGACCCCGCGCCTCAAACGCCGGCGAGGCTGAGGTGCCCGTCGGGCGGACCCGCCCCGCCAGGTGTACCTCCCCGCAGGCGGCGCCCCGGCCGCGGCGGGGCGAGGACGGGGCGCCCCCGGCGATGCCCCCGTAGAGCGAGGCGACCCTGCCCAGGGGCGCCTCCCCGCGGGCGGCGGGCGATGGCCGCGGCTGGACAGCCCGTCGGGCGGACCCGCCCCGCCAGGGGCGCCTAGCCTCCGGCGGCGCCATAGCCGCGGGGCCGGGAGGGGGCGCCCCCGGGCGATGGCCGCGAAGCGGCGGGGCGGGGCAGGCGCCTGCCCGGCGACTCCCCCGACCCGGCAGGGCGGGGCAGCGCGCCTGCCCGGCGACTCCCCGACGCGGCGGGGCGGGGCGGCTGGGGTCAGGTGCCCAGCCAGGTGCCTACTGCGTAGGTGACGGCCATGGCCAGGGCGCCGCCCGTGACGTTGCGGAGGACCGCGCGGGGGACCGGGGCGCCGCCCAGGCGGGCGCTGATCACCCCGCACAGGGTGAGCGCGGCCAGGACCGCGACCGCCGTCACCGGGACCCGGCTGGAAGCCCCCGGCAGGACGATCGCCAGCAGCGGCAGCAGCGCCCCCACCGTGAAGGCGATCAGGCTCGCCAGGGCCGCGTGCCACGGGTTCGCCAGCTCGTCGGGGTTGATCCCCAGCTCCACCCGCGCGTGCGCCCGCAGCGCGTCCCGTTCCGTCAGCTGCTCCGCGGCCTCCCGGGCCACGGCCGGGGACAGGCCCCTGGCCGCCAGCAGGTCGGTCAGCTCCTCCAGCTCCGCCTCCGGCGACTCGACCAGCTCCCGCCGCTCCAGTTCCAGCGCCGCGTTCTCGGAGTCCCGCTGCGAGCTCACCGATACGTACTCCCCCGCCGCCATCGACAGGGACCCGGCCAGCAGCCCGGCCACGCCCGCCGCCACGATCGCCGTCCGCGAGGTCGTCGCCCCGGCCACGCCCACCACCAGACCGGCCGTGGAGATGATCCCGTCGTTGGCTCCGAGCACCCCCGCGCGCAGCCAGTTCAGCCGGGTGCTGATCTCCGCGCTCTGCGTCTCCGTCACGCCACCACTGTCGCGGCCGGGGCCATAAGGGGCCACCCGGCGTGCGCCGCCCCGCACCGCGTACCAGGGTGGAGGGGTGAGACGCGGACGCGAGGAGCCGGGCTGGCTGCGCGGGGCGCCGCCGCCGCGCTGGGCCCGGCTCGCGCCCGCGGTGGCGCTGGTCGTGCTGGTGCTCGCCCAGCGCGCCACCCCGGGCGACGTCGAGTTCGGCTACTTCCTGGCCGGCCTGCCCCCGGTGGCCGCGTTCGCCTACGACGCCGCCGGCACCGCCGTCTTCGCCGGCCTCGTCCTCGTGCTCCTCGGCCTGCCCGTGATCGGCATCTCCCACGCCCGCGGCTCCGACCTCGCCACCGTCGCCGCGATCGGCCTGCTCAGCGTGGTGATCGCCTGGGTCCGCCGGCGCCGGGACGCCCAGTTGGTGAGCGTGCGGACCGTCGCCGAGGCCGCCCAGCTGGCCGTGCTCCCGCCCGTGCCGGACCGCGTCGGCCCGGTCCGCTGCTCGGGCCTGTACCGCGCGGCGCAGCGCGGCACCCTGGTGGGCGGAGACCTCTACGACGTACGGGTCGGGCCGTACGGGGTCCGCGCGATCGTCGCCGACGTCCAGGGCCACGGCCTCGCCGCGGTCGGCACGGTGGCGGCGCTGCTCGGCGCCTTCCGCGAGGGGGTCCTGGACGACGCGGAACTCGCGGCGGTGGCGGCCCGCCTGGACCGCCGGCTGCTGGCGGATTCGGCGGCCGCCTCCGTGCAGCATCCGGAGCTGTTCGCGACCGCGGTGCTGCTGGAGGTCCCGCCCGGGCGGGACCTGGTGCGGATCCTGTCGTGCGGGCACCCCCCGGCCCTGCTGCTGCGCGACCACGCGGTCCGCGAGCTCGTCGTGGAACCCGGGCCCCCGCTCGGCCTGGGCCTGGCCGGGCCGGACCCGGCCACGGTCGCCGAGATCCAGGTCCGGGCCGGGGACCGGCTGCTGCTGCACACCGACGGCGTCACCGAGGCCCGGGACGCGGCCGGGCACTTCTACCCGCTGGCCGACCGGATCCCCGTACTGGCGACGGATCCGGCCGGCCTGGCCCGCGCGGTGTGGCGGGACCTGGCGGCCTTCACCGGGGGCGGGCCGCGCGACGACGTGGCCCTGCTGGTGCTGTCCCTGGAGTGACCGCCCCGTACCCCCGGCCCCGTGGACCCCCGGGCTCCCCCTCAGCCGGCTTCGCGGATGAAGGAGCGGACCATCTTGCAGGTGACATTGGACGGGCGGTGTATCCCCGTCCGCACGGCCATCGTGCGGATCTTCCGGTTGGTGGCGCGCTGAGCGTCATACGTCCCCGAGTCGAGCAGGGATATGGCCAACCGCATCGCCTTCAGGCGCCGGTTGTGGCTCTCGTACCACTCGCGGGGCAGCCCCGCCGGCAGCGGCTTCTTCTTGACGTGCTGGATGGTGGCAGCGGTCCTGGCAGTGGCCATCTACAGCCTCCCAAACGGTAGTTGGCTTCCTGTCGTTCTTCTTAGATTTTACCGGCGACCACTGACAAAGGCCCTGGCCAGACACCGCCTCGCTAAGCTTTCCGGCATGGAGATCTGGATCAACCCCGCCTGTTCGAAGTGCCGCAGCGCACTGACCCTGCTGGACGCGGAGGGAGCCGAGTACACGGTCCGGCGCTACCTGGAGGACGTCCCCTCCGAGGCCGAGATCCGCGAGGTCCTGGGCCGCCTGGGCCTGGAGCCGTGGGACATCACCCGCACGTCGGACCCGCTGGCCAAGGAGACGGGCGTACGGGAGCTGCCGCGCGAGGAGACCGAGGAGGCCCGGCAGCGCTGGATCGCGCACCTGGCGGCGCACCCGAAGCTGATCCAGCGCCCCATCATCACCGCCGAGGACGGCACGGCCGTGGTCGCCCGCTCCGACGAGGCAGTCCACGAGGCCCTCTCCCGCAAGGCCTAGTACTGCTGGCCGCGCTCACGCGGAGCCCACCCCGCAGCACCTACGCTTGCCGAAGTCAGCCCGAAAGGGGATATACCGCACCCGAGGACCGCGCACCGTGAACGCCGAGCAGTCGCCGGAGCCCCAGCCGAAGCCGCAGCCCCAGCCCCAGCCGAAGAGCCCGCAGCACCTCCCCCCGCCCCGGCGCGGCGCCGACTGGATGTTCGGCGGGGTGTACGGGACGGTGCTCGCCAGCGGGCTGCTGGCCGCGCTGGACCAGAAGGACGGGCCCTACACCCCCTTCTACGACGCCAGCTGGGTGGTCGTCACGGCGGCCACGGCCGCGCTCGCGCACGGCTACTCGCACCACATGACCACCCACCAGGCCGGTTCCGCCGGGCACCGGTGGCGGGTCCTGGCCCGGGCGCTGTGGAACGAGTGGCCGATGATCGCGGCCACCCTTCCCACCGTCCTGCTGCTGGTCCTCGCCGGGCTCACCGGCTGGGACTCGCACGGGGTGACCGCCGTCGGGCTCGGGCTGAACACCGCGCTGCTGTTCGCCTGGGGGTCCTTCGTGGCGATCCGGGTCGGCTACCGGCTCAGCTCCGCGCTGCTGATCGGCCTGGCGGACGCCACGATCGGCCTGGCCATCATCGTGGCCAACGCCCTGATCAAGTAGCGGCCCGAGCCGGCCCGAGCCGACCGGAGCCGGCCCCGCCCGGCCGGGGCGGCCGCTCGGCCGCCCGGCGCCCCTCAGCCCGGCAGCTGCGCCTCCGCCTCCGCCAGGATCTCCGTCAGCCGCGCCCCGAACCCGGCCCCCCGCGGATCCGGCACCCCGGTACGGGCCGCCGTGAGCAGCGCGTCCAGCGCCCGCCCGTACGCCCCCGGTACGTCGCTCCAGTCCGGCAGCCCGAAGACGCCCTCGGCCCCGCGCAGTTCCAGCCCCACCCCGGCGGCCGCGCTCGGGGCGCCCAGGCTGAGGACGGCGGTGCTCGCCGCGCCGGAGGCGTGGCGCAGCGCGAGCTGGACCACGTCGGAGGGACCTCGGGTGGCGCTGACCGAGGTGACCTCGCCCAGCACCGGGATCAGGACCGACAAGGCGTGCGGGCCGACGTCCCACAGCCCGCCCTTGGCCTTGCGCCAGGGCGAGTCGGCGTACGCGCTGGGCGCGCCGTCGGGCGGGAAGACGGCGCCGAGCCAGTGGGCGCTGGCGGTGAACCACCCCGACCGGCCGGCCTGTTCCTCGACCCAGCCCGCGGTCGGCTCGGCGAAGCGCAGGGTCAGGAAGACGACGGAGGCGACCCGGTGCTCCGCGACGGCCCCGGCCACCGCGCGGGCGTCCTCCACGGTGGTGGCGACGGGCTTGTCGAGCAGCAGGTGGCATCCGGCGGCGGCCGCGCGCACGGCGAGCGGGGCCTGTACGTCGGGGGGCAGGGCGAAGGCCACGACGTCACAGTCGGCGAACAGCGCGTCGGGGTCTTCGTACACCTTCACGCCGTACGCGAGTGCCAGCTCGGCCGCGGCTTCGGGGCGCCGGCCCCACACCCCGACGAATTCGGAGCCGTGGTGCGCGGCGAGGGCGGGGGCGTGGGTGCGGCGGGCCCAGGGACCCGTGCCCAGGAGCCCGACCCGGGGTCGGGGGCGGGAGGCGGCCTCATGGGCGGCCTCCTCGATGGCCGCGGCGGCGGCGTCGCCGGAGCCGCCGGCGGCGTTCAAATCGTACGAAATGCTCACCCGCTCAGTCTGCCGCACTCGCACGGGCGCACGGCCGCCAACCCGCACAACCCACCCGACCTGCGGTGCAAACCTCGGTAACACGGGGTTCACATACGGGCAACGGAAGAGAAATCGCGAGCGGGCACGCTCTGGTCTACACCGCACGAATCCGCAGCGCCCGCAGAGTCTGCGCCGGAGCGACGCACCGAAGGATGGGGCCCGTGAGCTACAAGGCTGAGTACATCTGGATCGACGGCACCGAGCCGACGGCGAAGCTGCGCTCCAAGACGAAGATCCTCGCCGACGGCGACGAGCTGCCGATCTGGGGCTTCGACGGATCCAGCACCAACCAGGCCGAGGGCCACGCCTCGGACCGCGTGCTCCAGCCGGTGTTCTCCTGCCCGGACCCGATCCGCGGCGGGGACAACGTCCTCGTCCTGTGCGAGGTCCTGAACATCGACATGACCCCGCACGAGTCGAACACCCGCGCGCTGCTCCGCCCGGTCGCCGAGAAGTTCGCCGCCCAGGCGCCGATCTTCGGCATCGAGCAGGAGTACACCTTCTTCGACGGCACCCGCCCGCTCGGCTTCCCGGTCAACGGCTTCCCGGCCGCCCAGGGCGGTTACTACTGCGGCGTCGGCTCGGACGAGATCTTCGGCCGCGACATCGTCGAGAAGCACCTGGACCACTGCCTCGCGGCGGGCCTGAGCATCTCCGGCATCAACGCCGAGGTCATGCCCGGCCAGTGGGAGTTCCAGGTCGGCCCCGTCGGGCCGCTGGAGGTCTCCGACCAGCTGTGGATCGCGCGCTGGCTGCTCTACCGCACCGCCGAGGACTTCAACGTCTCCGCGACGCTGAACCCGAAGCCGGTCAAGGGCGACTGGAACGGCGCGGGCGCGCACACCAACTTCTCCACGAAGGCGATGCGCGAGGACTACCGCGCGATCATCTCCGCGTGCGAGGCGCTGGGCGAGGGCAGCAAGCCGCTGGACCACGTCAAGAACTACGGCGCGGGCATCGACGAGCGCCTGACGGGTCTGCACGAGACGGCCCCCTGGAACGAGTTCAGCTACGGCGTCTCGGACCGCGGCGCCTCCGTCCGCATCCCGTGGCAGGTGGAGAAGGACGGCAAGGGCTACATCGAGGACCGCCGCCCGAACGCGAACGTGGACCCGTACGTGGTGACCCGTCTGATCACGGACACCTGCTGCGCCGGCCTGGAGAAGGACGGCCTGGTCTGAGCGCAGACCGGCAGTGATCTCCGACGATCGTTGACGATCGTTGACGATCGCCGACCGCACCGACAACGGCGCCCGCCGAGCCCCTGTGGCCCGGCGGGCGCCGTTGCCGTTCTGCCGTGCGTACTGGCCCCAGCCGCCGACCGGCTGACGGTTTGTCGGGATTGTGGCGGCCTGACGAATCCTTGATCACGGAATATGAGACTCCGATCCACGGAGTGAGACGGGATACGCCCCGGACCCACCACATCTGCTTGAATGGATCCATGGCCAGCCACTCACACCCCTCGACAGGTCGCAGCGACCTCGAGCCGTTCTGGCCGTCCCGTCAGGATCACGATTTCGACCGGGTGTGTTGCCGCGCGAAGAACGCGCCGGCCCTCTAAAGCCCTTCGGGATCTCCCACCGGACCTTCCCCGGGGCCTTCGGTCTGCGCGGTACGACAACGACGACGTACGCACGTCTCCTGCCGACCACTCCGCGTGAAAGAGCTGACCACTCATGTCCCACACCCGTTCCCTCGTTTCCGCCTCCGCTGCGACCGCGACCCTGACCTTCCCGCCCAGTCCGCGCCACCGGCTGCGGGCCGTGGACCGGGACGAGGTGGCCCGTGTCGTGGACCTCCTCCCGCCCGGCGCCACCTGGCTCCCGGCCCCCCAGCACACCCTGCCGGCGCTGCCGGGCCAGCCGCCGATGGTCGGCTACCTGGTCCTCGTACCCGCCGACCAGCAGCCGCCGCTCGCCCTCGCCCCGCAGGTCCCCGCGACCTCCGCGGCCCCCTCGGCCCCTGGCACCACCGGTGACGCCCTGGTCCGCATCGACGCGGCGCAGCGCACCGCCGAGGTGGACGGTGCGGTGCTCGACCTGACGTACCTGGAGTTCGAACTCCTCGCCCACCTGGTCGCGAACCCGCACCGCGTGCACAGCCGGGACCAGCTGGTGACCACGGTGTGGGGCTACGGGCACGTCGGTGACGGCCGGACCGTCGACGTCCACATCGCCCGGCTGCGCCGCAAGCTGGGCACCGCGCACCGCGGTGCGATCCAGACCGTGCGCCGGGTGGGCTACAAGTACACCCCCTGAGGCCCGCGTCGACACGACGGTGGGCCCGCACTCCCCTCCGGGAGTACGGGCCCACCTGCCGTTCCGTCCCGTCCTAGACCGCGGCCTCGGCGCGGCGCGCCGCCACGAAGCCGAGCAGGACGTCGACCGCCAGGAACGCCACCAGGGTGATCCCGAGCAGCGGGATGAACCAGCCCACGACGGCCGTCACCGCGGCCAGCGGCAGCACCAGGGTCACCGGCAGCTTCCGCCAGGCACCGCGCGGCTGGGCGCGGCCGGCCGACAGCCTCAGCTCCTTGGTGGGCCTGCGCAGCCACCACATCCGGTAGCCCCAGAAGACCATGAACATCACCGCGACGGCGAGCGCGGCGAGCGCCAGCTGGTTGGCGAGTCCGAAGGTCAGGCCCATGTGCAGGTCGATGCCGAAGCGCGTCAGCTGGGCGAGCAGGGGGTAGTCGGCGAAGCGGAGTTCGTCCATGACCCGGCCGTCGGCGGGGTCGACGGCGACGGCGTCCAGGTGCACGGGCACCTGCTTGTCCTTCTCCTTGACCACGTAGCCCTTGCCCTTGGCGGGCAGCGTCACCTGGAGGTACTCGGTGACGCCCGCGGCGCGGGCGGCCTCCACCGCCCGGTCGATGCCGATGTCGGCGGTGGGGGCGGGCGGGGGCATCTCCATGCCCTCGGTCATGACATGCCCGGCGTGTTCGTCGGAGCCGTCGGAGCCCGCACCGGCGCTCAGCTTGGCGGAGACGGACGGGGTGGCGCCGCCGAGGCTGTCCTGGAGTTCCCCGATGTTCTCACCGGCGTACTTCGACCAGGTCAGACCGGTCGCGGAGAGCGCGACGAGCCCGGCGGCGGCCCAGAGGCCGACGGTCCCGTGCCAGGAGAGGGTCTTGCGGCGGCCGGTGGCCTTGCGGTCCGGCAGGACGAGCTCCGCCCCGCGCTTGCGCCGGCGGCCGATCCACAGGACGAGGCCGCCCAGCGCGACCACCCACAGCCAGCTGGCGGCGAGTTCGCTGTAGTTCCGGCCGAACTCACCGAGCTGGAGGTTCGAGTGGAACTCGCTCAGCCAGGCCCGCAGGGGCAGCGCGTCCCCGGCGGTGGTGAGCTGTCCGCGCACCTCGGCCGTATACGGGTCGACGAAGACGGTGAGGGTCTCGCCCTCCGCGAGCCCCGGGCTCTCCATGATCACGCGGGTGGTGGCCTCCGCCTCGGGGGCGGGCCACACGGAGACGACCTTCCCCTGGGGCGCGGCGGCCTTGGCGGCCTCGACCTGGGCGCTGAGCGCCCGGGTGTCGTCGCCGACGCGGGCGACCGTCAGCTGGTCGGAGTAGAGGATCTTCTCGGCCTGCCAGGACCCGGCGTACAGCAGGCCGGTGGCGGCGGCGACGAAGAGCAGCGGGGCTATGAGCAGCCCGGCGTAGAAGTGCAGGCGCAGCAGCAGCGGCCGCAGGGCCGACCAGCCGCCGGGGCGGGACCTGGCGGTGGCAGGGGCAGGGGTCTGGCTCTGGGCCTCGGGTACGTCGGAGTCCGCTGCGCGGACTTCCTGAACCTCGTCGAGGGACATGTGGGTCCTAGGTGTTGGCGAAGACATGGGTGATCGGCCCCAGGTCCTCGCCCCCTCGCCGAGGAGGTGCGCCGGTCAGGCGCGGGCAGGACGGCCGGGGGCCGTGGCTCGGGTCGTTCGCCGGCCGGGCGGGCCGCGCCGTTCCAGGGCGTGGGCGTGCACGGCTCCGCGCAGGGTGCGCGGCCGTTCGTACGCCGGGCGCGGTGCGGGCTGCCGCGGTACGGGAGCCACCCGCGCCCGGAGCAGTGCGAGGGCCCGGGAGAGCGGCCGGGCGGCGAGCAGCGCGCCGGCCGCGAGAACCCGTGCGAGCCGGAAGACGGCGGCCTCGCCCCAGGCCAGCCAGGCGGCGCAGAACAGCCCCGCGAGGACGTGCGCGGCGATCATGCCGAGGCCGCCGTGCCCGTGGGCGTGCGCGGCCATCCCCGCCATGCCGTCCATGCCTTCCGCGCCCGCCCCCGCCACGGGCATGCCCATCGGCATCTCCATGCCCGGCACGTGGTGGTGCGCCTGCATCCCCCCGGCCGCGGGGGCGGGCGCCGCCGCCCGGCCGCCGGAGAAGACGCCGTGCAGCACGGCCTGGACGCCCAGCAGGGCCGCGGCGATGGAGAGGGGCCCGCGTCGCCGCCCGGCGCCGAGCCAGGCGAGCCCGCCGGTCAGCCCGAAGGCGGCCAGAAGACCCGTAAGAGGGATGTCCGTGCCAGACATGTACGAATGCCCCACCGCACCCAAAGCGACACACACCGCCGCGAACATCGCGGCTCGTGCGGCGCGCATCGGCGCGGGACTCTCGAGCATGGCTGGAACATGCTCGCACGGGGCCCGGTGACACCCGCCGGAGGGTGGTATCCGATCATGATCGGGTGAATCCATTGCCATGGCCCTTGCCAGTCGGTGCGGTGTACGCGGGCGGCGTCCAGCTGGGGGCGCACGCCCTGGAACGGCTGGATCCGGCGGAGCGCGAGCGCGTGCTGCGCCGGTGCTCGACCAACGTCGACAACCTCGCCGCCGGACGCTGGGACACGCTCCTGAGCAGCGCGTTCGTCGTCGAGGAGCCAATGCCCCTGCCGTACGCCCTGCTGCTGGTCGCGGTCCTCGGATACGCCGAGTACGCGTACGGGGCCTGGTGGACCGCCGGGGTCTTCCTGCTCGGGCACACGGCGGCGACGCTGCTGGTGTACGGCGCCCTGCGCGGCACGGCCGGTCCGCGGACCCGACGCGCCCTGGACGTGGGCACCAGCTACGGGCTCAACGCGGTGCTCGGCGCGCTGACCTCGGCGCTGCCGCGCGGGGCGGTCCGCACCACCGCCCGGGTGGGGCTGCTGGCGCTCGTCGCCCAGCCGCTGCTGAAGCGGGAGCGGACCTTCACGGACGCCGGGCACCTGGTGGCGCTGGGGCTGGGCGTCGGCTTCTCGCTGGCCGTCGATTACCTTTCCGGGCCAAAATCTCCGAAAATCATATAGATACGCACAAGTGGCGCACCCACGTCACTCGCACACCGCTGGAGCCGCCACGATGACCGCCATCCCCGCCACCACCGTCGCCAACCTGCGGGACCTCGGCGGCACCGCGCTCCCCGGCGGCCGCAGCGTCCGCCCGGGGCTGGCCCTGCGCGCCGGCCAGCTCGACCGGCTCGACCTCGACGCCGACCCCGCGGTGGCCGCGCTGGACCTGCGTACGGTCATCGACTTCCGCACCGGCACCGAGCGCGCCGCGCACCCCGACCGGCTGCCGGCCGGCGTACGCCTCCTGGTGGCCGACGCACTCGCCGACAAGATGGCCCCCGGCGCCGGCAGGACGCCCGCCGCGGCCCAGCTCAAGGACCTGCTCTCCGACCCGGCCGTGGCCGAGGAGCACCTGGGCGGCGGCAAGGCGCAGGCGCTGTTCGCCGACGTCTACCGGTCCCTGGTCAACTCCGGCTCCGCGCAGGCCGCGTACCGGCTGCTGCTCACCGAGCTCGCCGACCCGGACGCCGGCCCGCTCCTCTTCCACTGCACGGCCGGCAAGGACCGTACGGGCTGGGGCGCGACGGTGGTCCTGTCGCTCCTCGGCGCGGACGACGAGACCCTGACGGCCGAGTACCTCTCGGTCAACGCCGCGGTCCGGCTGGCCTTCGCGCCGATGATCGAGGGCTTCACGGCCGCCGGCGGCGACCCGGACATCGCGCTCGCCCTGATCGGCGTCTTCCCCTCGTACCTGGAGGCCGCGCTGGACGAGGTGAGCACGCGCTACGGCTCGATGGAGAAGTACGTCCGCGAGGGCCTCGCCGTCTCCGACGAGACGGTCGAGGCGCTGCGCGTCCGCCTGACGGTCTGATCCACACCGATCAACACCCGAACGTGTGCGCTGGGGACGGGTGACCATCCGACGATTCGCTCGTTCTGCTGAACGTGACTGCGCCGGATACCGCCACCCGCCCCCTGCCTGCCGAGCCTTCAGAACCTTCTGGGGCCCCCGACGTCGAGCAGGCCGAGGCCGCCATCGTCGAGCACTACCCGCGGCTGGTGCGGCTCGCCTACCTGGTGCTGCCACCCACCCTCGGGCGCAACCGGCGGGTGCTCACCGCCCACTCCCTCACCCAGCGCGCGCTGCCGCGCGGGCGGCGGGCCGGGGCGGGCGCGCAGGCCGCCGCCGGGCAGCAGGGCGGAGTCCCGGGGCAGCGCGGCGGCGCTTCGGGCGAGTCCGGATACGCGTACGTGCGCCTGCGCGTGCTGCGGGCCGCACTGGAGGCCGGGATCCCGCTGACCTTCCGCGCCCTGCCCCGGCGCACGCAGCTCCCGCCGCTGCTCCCCCAGGTGTGGGGGCTGCGGCTGTTCCCGCGCTCCGGGGGCGCCGAGGAGCTGGCGCTGGACCAGTGGCTGGCCACCCTCGACGGGCCCGGCCGGGCCGCCTGCGTGCTGCGGGCCCTGGAGCGGCTGCCCGAGGCGGAAGTGCTGCGGGTGCTGACCGAGGTCGGCGTCGTGAACCCGGCCGCCGCGGTCGCGGAGTCCGGGGACCCGGCCAACGACGCGCTGTTCGCCTCCCCCGAGTTCGACCCGTGCGTGCTCCAGGCCCGCCCCACCGACCTGCTGCGGCGCCGCCGCCTGGTGCGGGCCGCGCTGGCCGCCGGGGCCGCGCTCGCCGTGTGCGGGGCGCTGCTCGCGCTGCCGGGCGGCGGCTGGGGCGCGGACGGGGCCGCCGCCCCGCTGTACGCGCGCAACGCCGCGGCGGAGCAGGCCCTGGACCCCGGGCAGCTGGTCCGGGTCGCGCCCACGGTCTGGCGTACCTCCTCCCGTACCGACTACTCCGGCTGGCCCGCGCGCGGCGACCGCGCCGACGACGCCGAACTGCTGCGCCGGGCGCTGGCCGTCTGGGCGCGGCCCGGCTCCTCGGTGGTCGTCTCGGCCACCCCGGGCACGCCGTCCGGACCGCCGATGGGGCCGCCGCAGCTGCTGTTCGCGGGCGCCGTCGACCAGGCCGTCGTGGTCCTGCTGTACGACGGGCTGCGCGTGGTCCGCTACGCCGAACCGCGCAGCGGTACCGACATCGCCGCCCTCGACTTCGCCCGGACCGACGGCGCCTCGGCGGACACGGCCACCGCCCTGGTGCTCAGCCGGGTCGACGGCAACGTCCGCTATCTGGCGGCGCCCTGGGTCACCGGAGCCGTGCTGCGGGACCTGCTCAAGCCGGGCGAGGCCCCGGCGACGCTGAAGCTGACGGACGGGATCACCCCGCCGGTCGCCGGCCCGGCCCCGGACGGCAGCTGTACGAGCTGGAACGCGCTGGCCCTGACCGGCGACGGGGCGACCCGGCTGGTCACCGACCTGGGCGAGCTGACCCCGGCGCGGCTGACCTCGGGCGCGCCGGGGGCCGAGCGGAACGTGACGGAGGGCGCGGAGCTCGGCGAGTGGTCGCGGACCGCCTGCCTGCTGCCGTCGGTGCGTTCGCACGGGGTCCGTACGGTCAACGCCTGGACGTACGCGAAGCAGCCGCTGCCCGAGGGCGACGGCACCGCGACCTGGCTGTGCACGCGCGCGGAGACCTGGCAGGGCACGGCGGACCGGGTGCAGGCGCAGTTCCTCGCCCCGGGCACGGCTCCCGCGGCGCAGGCGGCGAAGGCGGAGGGCTCGCCCGCGTGCGGGCCCCGGGAGCCGCGGGTGCTGGCGGGCGTGCTGTGGAAGTCGCGGGCGGGCCAGTGGTACGTACTGGCGGCGGGCAGCGCCCAGTTCGCCTCGCTGTCGGTGTCGGGCGGCGGGGTGAACGGGGCGACGGCGGGCAACCGGCTGGCGGTGAAGGCACCGGCCGGGGCGCAGGTGGACCTGTCGGGCAAGCTCACGGACGGCACCAAGGCGGGGGTACTGCGCTAGCAGCCCGCTTCGCTCCGGTGCGGGGCGGTGCGGCGCGGGCCTCAGGAAGTGGGTGCAGAGGGGTTTCCCTCCCTCTTACCCATCAGTACATTGACGCCATGTCTAATACGCCGCTCGCGCCCGCCCCCGTGGCGTCGGAACACATAGACCTCAAGGCCCGGAACGTGTCCTTCGACTGGGAGGACACCCCGCTCCACTGGCTGCCCGGCGACCCGTTCGCCACCCACACCATCAACGTGCTGCACCTGCTGCTGCCGGCGGGCGAACGGTGGTTCGTGCACGTCTACAAGCAGGTCCTGCCGTACATCGAGGACGAGCGGCTGCGGGCGGACGTCGTCGGCTTCATCGGCCAGGAGGCCATGCACGCCGCCGCCCACGACGACGTGCTCCCCCACCTGAAGCGGCTCGGCCTGGACCCGACGCCCTACACCGCGCAGGTGGACTGGCTGTTCGAGAAGATGCTGGGCGACCGCACCCTCCCGCCGGGCAAGGCGCGCAAGTGGTGGCTCATGGAGCGGGTCGCCATGATCGCGGCCATCGAGCACTACACCGCCTTCCTCGGCAACTGGGTGCTCAACGCCGACGAGTTGGACCGGCGGGGCGCGGACCCGATGATGCTGGACCTGCTGCGCTGGCACGGCGCGGAGGAGGTCGAGCACCGCTCGGTGGCCTTCGACCTCTTCCTGCACGTGGACGGCGGCTACCGCCGACGGGCCCGGACCTGGGCCACCGCCTTCGCCGCGCTGGTCTTCCTGTGGCAGCGCGGGGCCCGCTTCTTCATGGAGAACGACCCCTCGCTCAAGGACGGCAAGGCCTCCCTGGGCCAGTTCCACCGCGCGGGCCGCCGGGGCGTCCTGCCCTCGACGGGCTCGATGCTGAAGTCCATACCGACGTACCTCTCCCGTACGTACCACCCCTCGCAGGAGGGCTCGACGGCCCAGGCCGTCGCCTACCTGGCCTCCTCCCCCGGCGCGAACGGCGGTGCGCACGCATGAACCGCGCCCTGACGGTGACGGCGCTGGCGGGCGCCGCCTGGGTGTCCCGGCGCGCGCTGCGCAAGAGGATCGAGCGCTCCCCGCTGTGGCCGCTGCCCGCGCTGGAGACCCCGGTCTCGGGCTACTCGCCGCGCCGGTGGATCCGCACCCTGATCGTGTCCCGTACGCAGCCCGCGGCCGGCGTGCTCCAACTGACCCTGGAGTCGCAGGAGCTCCCGCCGTGGACCCCGGGTGCGCACGTGGATGTGACCCTCCCCTCGGGCCTGGTCCGCCAGTACTCCCTGTGCGGGGATCCCGCCGCGGCGGGCCGCTACACCATCGCGATCCGGCTGGTCGAGGACGGCCGCGGCGGCTCCCGCGAGGCCCACGCGCTGCTGGCGGAGGGCGCCGAGCTGGCGGTCCGGCCGCCGCGCAACCGCTTCGAGCTGGCCACCGCCCCCGCCTACGTGTTCGTCGCGGGCGGCATCGGCATCACGCCGGTGCTGCCGATGCTCCGCGCCGCCACGGCCGCCGGAGCCCGGTGGACCCTCCTCTACTGCGGCCGCTCCCGGGCGGCGATGCCCTTCCTCCCCGAACTGGAGGCGTACGGCGACCGCGTCACGATCGTTGCGGAGGACGAGGCGGGCCTCCCCGACCTGGCCCCGCTCTCCGGGACCGAGCCGGGCACGCTGATCTACTGCTGCGGCCCGGGCCCCCTGATGCAGGCGGTCACCGAGGCCGCCCCGGCGGGCACCGCGGTCCACTTGGAGCGCTTCACCCCGGCCGCGGCGACCGGGGACGCGAGGCCGTTCACGGTCGAACTCCGCCGCTCGGGACGCACGATCGAGGTCGGGGCCGCGGAGACCGCGCTGGCCGCGGTCCGCCGGGAGCTCCCCAACACCCCGTACTCCTGCGAACAGGGATTCTGCGGAACCTGCCAGCACCGGTTCCTGGCGGGCGAGGTGGACCACCGCGACGAACTCCTCACCGACGGCGAACGCGAGGACTCCCTGCTCCTGTGCGTCTCCCGCGCCGCCTCGCAGCGCCTGGTCCTGGACCTGTAGCCGGGCGGACGGGAGAACGGGCCCCGCCGGAGGCGAAGTAGGGTGTCGGCATGACAACCGGGGTGCGGCGCAGGATGGGTGTCGAGGAGCGGCGGCAGCAGCTGATCGGGGTTGCCCTGGAGCTGTTCAGCAACCGGTCGCCCGACGACGTGTCCATCGACGAGATCGCGGCGGCCGCGGGGATATCCCGGCCCCTCGTCTACCACTACTTCCCGGGCAAGTTGAGCCTCTACGAGGCCGCGCTGCGGCGGGCCGCCGACGAGCTGGCCCTTCGGTTCGTGGAACCGCGGGAAGGTCCGCTGGGGGCGCGCCTGCTGCGGGTGATGGGACGCTTCTTCGCGTTCGTCGACGACCACGGCCCCGGCTTCTCGGCGCTCATGCGGGGCGGGCCGGCGGCCGGGAGCAGCCGCACCAACGCCATGGTCGACGAGGTCCGCCGCGCCGCGTACGAGCAGATCCTCAGCCACCTCGGGGTCGAGAGGCCGCCCGCGCGCCTCGCGCTCGTCGTGCGCTCGTGGGTGTCGCTGGCGGAGACCACCGCGCTGCTGTGGCTGGACGGGCGGGAGATCCCGCGGGCCGAGCTGGAACTCCAGCTGGTGCACGACTTCGCCGCGCTGGCGGCCGTGAGCGCCGCATACGACGCCGAGATGGCGGACATCCTCGTACGGATCCTGGCCCAGGAGCCGGCCGACGGGCCCTTCGGGGAGCTGGTCGGCAGGCTGGCCGCGCTCGCGCCGGGCGGGGGCGCCGAAGGCGCCGGATCCGCATCCGAAATGGTCTCCGAGGCGGCTTCCGAGGTGGTTTCCGAGACGGTCCCCCACCCACGATGATCATGCTTTGGTGATAATGCCCGCGTGATGATTGATGACGGAATCTTGTTCCGGCAGGCCGAGGAGAAGGACGCCGGCACGCTGGTGGAGCTGTACGACCGGGCCGCGCGCTGGATGCGGGCGAACGGCATCGAGCAGTGGAAGCCGGGAGACAAGGACGTCGCGCACTTCCGGTCGAAGATGCGCGAGGGAGAGGTGTGGCTCGCCCACGACGCCGACGGCCGGGTCATCGGGGCGTACGAGCTGTGGTGGTCGGACGAGGAGGCCTGGGGGGTCCAGCCGCCCGTGGCCGGCTACGTGCACCGGCTCATGGTCGAGCGCGAGGCAGCCCCCGCCGGCACCGGCCTGCGCATCCTGGAGCACGCCGAGCACCGCGTCGCCCGCACCGGGCGGGAGCGGGCACGGCTGGACTGCGTGTCCACCAACCCGCGGCTGCTCGCGTACTACCGGGAGGCGGGCTACCGGGTGGTCGGCGAGTTGCCCAACAAGACGGGCAAGGACGGCCGCGTGTACGGGGTGATCCTGCTGGAGCGGCGCCTGGCGCCCTGACCGTGCCGGCACCGGCACCGGCGGCTCGGCCGTCGAGGCGCACGGGTCGTCTGTTACGCCGCCCACGTCGCCGACATCGGCCGGCAGGGCTGGGCCTGCGGCAAGGACGGCGACGTCGTGGGGGTCGGCACCACCGGCCAGTCGCGGCGCATGGAGGCCGTACGCATCTGGGCCCGACGCCCGGTCCCGCACATGAGGAAGCGGCGGTGCCGGTCCGCGGCCCGCACCGCCGCCTCCGTGTCCCTCAGCGGGTCAGGAGCGCTTGAATACCGCCACCGTGCGGGGCGGCGCCGTGAACTCCCCCTTCGCCGGGTCGTAGGCGGAGCGCTTGACCACCGGGTCGGAGCCGGCCGCCTGCACCGGGTGCAGGGCGTAGCCGGCGCCCGCGGCGGCCGGGACCCGCTGCGTCTGCGCCGCGGCGGTGGCGTTGAAGACCACCACGAGGTCGCCGAGCGTCATGGTGAGCACGCCCGGGGTCTCCTCGGGGCCCGACAGCGGGAAGGCCAGCCGGTCCTGGACCGCCTGAGCCGTCGCGAGGGCGAAGACGGGTTCCGTCGTACGGATCCTGAGCAGGTCCCGGTAGGCGGACCCCGCGCCGGTGATGTCCGCGCAGCTGGGGGCGGGCGCCACCAGCAGCGGCTTCGCGTACGGCCACTTCGGGCGGTTGTCGGCGGCCGGCGGCAGGCCCCGGCCGAAGCCGTTGCCGCTGCCGTCCCGGCAGTCCCAGTGGATGGCGTTGAACCAGTCCCCGCTGTCGTACGAGTTGCGGTCCAGGGACTTGGAGCGGAGCAGGTCGGAGCCCGCCTGGGACAGGGCCGGACCCTGCGAGAGGGCCGCCGTGGCCATCGCCAGGACCTGCATGCGGGCCTTGTCGGCCGCCGGGGTGTCCGGCGCGAGCTTGAACGACAGGGCGTCGGCCAGGGTTTCGTTGTCGTGCGCGTCCACGTAGGCGAGCGCATCGCCGGGGGCGGCCGCGTACCCGGCCGGGGCGCCGTTGTAGTCCAGCTCGGAGCCCTTGATCCGGCGGCCGGTGCTGTCGGTGAAGGCGTACGAGGCGAGGTTGCCGCTCAGCCCGACCTTGATCAGGTCCTGGTCGTGCAGCAGCCGGGTCCGCTGCTGCTCCGCGGTGCCGTTCGCCGGAGACCCGTTCGGGGCGGTGAACAGGCCCGACGCAAACCCCTGCACGCGCGGGTCCTCGTCGAAGGGGCCGCCGCCGCGCACCGCGTCGCGGGCCCGGTCGGAGAAGGTGGCGATGCCGGTGCCGGCCATGTTCTGCTGGGTGGCCTGGACGAAGCGGGCGTCGTTCGCGACCTCGCCGAAGTTCCAGCCCTCCCCGTAGAGGACGATCTTCTTCCCGTCGACCCCGTCCTTCGCGGGTGTCAGGGCGTCCAGGGCCGCGCGCACGGCCAGGATGTTGGCCTTCGGGTGGTGTCCCATGAGGTCGAAGCGGAAGCCGTCGACCTTGTACTCCTTCGCCCAGGTGACGACCGAGTCCACGACGAGCCGGCCCATCATGGCGTTCTCGGGGGCGGTGTTGGCGCAGCAGGTGGAGGTGGCCACCGAGCCGTCCGCGAGCAGGCGCTGGTAGTAGCCCGGCACGATCCGGTCCAGCACCGACTTGTCCGACTGGCCGGACGCGACGGTGTGGTTGTAGACCACGTCCATCACCGTGCGCAGACCGGCACCGTTCAGGGACTGGACCATCCTGCGGAACTCGACCGTACGGACCGTGCCGTCCGGGTCGCTCGCGTAGCTGCCCTCCGGGACCGTGTAGTGCAGCGGGTCGTAGCCCCAGTTGTACGCGTCCTTCGCGGCCGCGGCGGCCACGCAGGCCTGCTGCTCCTCGGAGTCGGGCGCGTAGACCTTGAGGTCGCAGGCGGGCTCGGTGCGGTCGGCCGCCTTCTCCGGGATGGTGCCGATGTCGAAGGCCGGGAGGAGGTGGACGTACGAGGTGCCCGCGGCGGCCAGGTCGCGCAGGTGCCGCATGCCCGCCGAACCGGTGTCGGTGAAGGCCAGGTACTGGCCGGGGTGGCCGCTCGTGCGGTCGGCGACCGAGAAGTCCCGGATGTGCAGCTCCTGGATCTGCGCCGAGGTGAAGGGGACGGCCGCGGGCTTGCGCAGCTCGCGCCAGCCGGGCGGGGCGAGCTTCGGGTCGGTGAGGTCAACGGCCAGGCTGTACGCGGAATCCGTGGTCAGCGCCGTGGAGTACGGGTCGGTCACCAGGTTCCGTACGACCTGGCCCGCGCTCGGGGCCCAGACCGTCACGGCGTAGCGGTACGGCTTGCCGGCCCAGCCGCGCTCCCCGCGCACCGACCAGACGCCGGTGGTGTCGTCGCGGCGCATGGCGACCGTGCGGCCGTCGAGCTCCAGGTCGACGCGCTGGGCGGTGGGGGCCCAGACGGAGAGGGTGGGGCGGCCGTCCCTGAAGACCGGGCCCAGGGCGGTCGTGTTGGCGTAGAGGTCGTCGAGCACCCCGGCGAGCTGGACGCCTGTGGCGGCCAGGACGGCGCCGTTGGCGGCGCGGGCGCTCGCGACGAGCTGGCCGCGCAGGGCGTCCCGGACCCGGTCCCGGTCGCGGGGGTCGATGGTGAAGGCGGCGTACCCGGCCAGATGCGGGAACTTCTGCTTCTGGGCCTCCGTGAGCCGGGAGCTGCCGAGCCTCAGCCACTGCGCCCGGCCGGTCAGGGTGCCGTTCTCCGCCTTGACGGAGCCGTCGGCGGAGGCGAGGAGCTGGAGGGAGGCGGCGGCCGCCGGGGCGTTCCAGGCGACGGTGTCGCGGTCGATCCAGACGGCGTGCGCCTTGGTGAGGTCCAGGGCGGCGGCCGAGCCGGCGGGCTGCGGCAGGAGGTACTTCTCCTGGCCGCCGAGCGCCCAGACCTCGTGGCCGGTGGCCTTCAGGTCCAGGGACTGGTCGGTGGGCAGGTCCTTCTCGTCGCCCTTGTGCAGGATGTAGCTGAGCGAGGTGGCACCGGGAGCGAGCGGGACCTCGTACACGGCGCCGTAGGAGTCGGTGCGCGACGGGAGCAGCGGCTTGGACCACTCGGTCGGGTCGGCGGCGCCGGTCCAGACGTGCAGGCCCCAGCCGTCGTAGGCGCCGTCGGTGCGCCGGTGGTGGATGACGGCCTTGGAGGTGTCCTGCGGCGGGTGGGCGGGCCGGTCGGTGCGGGCGGGTTCCTTGCCCTGCTCCAGCCAGATCTCGCCGGTCCTGGTCACGTCGATGGTGCGGTCGGCGGCGACGTCCTTGTTGCCGTCCTTGTCGATGACGAGGTAACCGACCGAGGAGGCACCGGGCTTGAGCCGGACGTAGGCGAAGGCCCCGTACGCGTCGCGGCCGGTGAAGTCGTGCCCGGCGGGCCAGGGAGTGGCTTCCCCTTCCGCGATGTCGCCCCAGGCGTAGAGGCGCCAGTTCGTGTAGTCGCCGTCGGGGCGGTTGTAGTGGACCACCGCGTAGTCGCGCTGCGTGGCGGTGGGGACCTCGGCGGGCGGGGCCTGGCCGGCGGCGGACTCGGCGAGGGCGCTCGCGGTGCGGCCGGCGGAGTCGACGACCACGGCCTTGTAGCGCAGGGCGGTCCCGGCGGGCGCGGTGACGTGCTGGGTGACCTTGTACGGGGCGTGGTCGGCGGAGCCGAGCACCTGCCACTTGCCGTTGCCGGTCTGGGCGGCGAAGACCACCCGGTTCAGCGCGCCGCCGGTGACCTCGGCGGAGAGCTCGACGGTTCCGTTGGCGCCGGGGGCGGGGGCCTTGAGGGTCAGCGCGGGCCGGGTGGCGGGCGCGGCCGCCGGGCCGGTTGCCTGGAGGACCACGGAGCCGAGGGCGGGGACGGTGACGGTGAGCTTCCCGGCGGCGGAGGCGCGCAGCTGCGCGGAGCCGCCGTACAGGGTGCGGTACTGGGAGCCGGCCGGGGCGTCGATCTCCACCGTGCGGGACTCGGCGGCGTTGTTGGCGGCGACCAGGTACTCGGTGCGGGTCTTGGGGTCGGTGCGCGCGAAGGCGTAGACGGAGCCGTCGGCGCCGCCGGCGGGTCGCTCGCTCTGCACGCCGTCCCGGAGCGCCGGGTGGTCCTTCGTCAGCTTCGAGAGAGCACTGATCTGCTTGTAGAGCGGGTGTCCCGGATCGTAAGCATCGCTCGCATGCGTGCGCGCCGTCCCGAGCTGGTCGTCGTCCAGGTAGTCCGCCGCCCGCGCGGCGAAGAGCGGCTGGCGCGCGTCCTTGTCGCCGCCCGCGCCGGTGAAGCCCTGCTCGTCACCGGAGTAGACGACGGGGTTGCCGCGGGAGAGGAACATCAGCTCGTTGGCGAGCCGGTACCGGTCCAGCAGCTCCTGCTCCCCCGCACCCGGGCGGTCCTGCTTCAGGAAGGTCCCGAAGCGGCCCATGTCGTGGTTGCCGAGGAAGGTGACCTGCTCGTAGGCGTTCGCCTTGTCGGTGGTGTACCGGTAGTCGTCGGCAAAGACGGAGCCCAGCCGCCCGGCCGCCGCGCCCTGGGAGGCGTACGAGCGGATCGCCTCCTGGAGCGGGAAGTCGAGGGTGGCGTCGAGCCGTCCGCGCGTCACGTACGGGGAGGTGACGGCGGTGTCGGCGGAGTAGACCTCGCCGAACATGAAGAAGTCGTCCCGGCCGTGGCGCGCCGCGTACTTGTCGAGGGCGGTCGCCCACTGGGTCCAGAACTCGGTGTTGACGTGCTTGACCGTGTCGATGCGGAAGCCGTCGATGTCGAAGTCCTCGACCCACTTCTCGTAGATCTTCTCCATCCCCGCGACGACCTCGGGGCGCTCGGTCCACAGGTCGTCGAGACCGAAGAAGTCGCCCTGGTCCGAGGACTCGCCGGCGAAGGTGGAGTCACCGCGGTTGTGGTACATCGCCGGGTCGTTGAGCCACGCCGGGGACTTGAGGTTCTTCTTCGCGTCCTGGACGAAGGGCGTCCGCGGGAAGGAGTCGGCGTCGGCCTTCGGGAACTTCCCCTTCCCGGCCGCGTAGTCGGTGTCCGCGAAGGGCACGCCGTCCTTCGTGAGGTAGGGGAAGGCCCCCTTCGACAGGTACGAGTAGGACGCCTCCCGATAGTCCACGACGTCGGCGGTGTGGTTGGTGATGACGTCGAAGAAGACCTTCATCCCCTTCCCGTGCGCCTTGTCGATCAGCCGCTCCAGGTCCGCGTTGGTGCCGAAGTGCGGGTCGACCTGCGTGAAGTCGGTGATCCAGTAGCCGTGGTAGCCGGCGGAGACGTCGGTCCCCTTGCCCTGCACCGGCTGGTTCTTGAAGATCGGCGCCATCCAGATGGCCGTGGTGCCGAGCCCCTTGATGTAGTCCAGCCGGTCGGTCAGCCCCTTCAGGTCACCACCCTGGTAGAAGCCCTTGTCCGTCGGGTCCAGGCCGGTCTCCAGCCGGGTACCGGTCAGGCCTCCCCGGTCGTTGCGCGGGTCGCCGTTGGCGAACCGGTCCGGGAGCACGAAGTAGAACTGCTCCCGGGTCAGGTCGTGCCGCGCGGCCTCGGCGGCCAGCTTCGCGTCCGAGGGCGGGGCCGGCGGCCTCGCGGCGGCCGCCGCGGCGGGGAGGGCGGGCAGAAGCGTCACGGCCATGGCGGCGGCGAGGACTCCTGCGGCAGGGCGTATCAAGGCGGGTCTCCTTGTGTACGTGTCACGTGTCGCATGAATAAGGGCCGCCCGGTGGTGGCGGGGAAGGTGGTACCGGGCGGCCCTGGTCTGTGGGGCGGGCGGTCAGCTGCGCCAGGTGTCGCTCAGCGTGACTCTGCCGCTCGCGGGGACGACGGCCGTACGGTTGGCGCCGCTCTCCCAGGTGACGTTCCCGGAGGCGTCCTTGCGGATGTACTTGTACGCGAAGGACGTGCCGGCCGGGAGCGTGACGTCGAGCTTCCAGACGGGGTAGGCGGCCGGGTCGAGCTTGAGCGCGCTGCCGGTGCTCCAGGCGCCGAGCTCGGCGCGGTCGCCGACGACGTAGACGTTCTGGCCGAGGACGGTGGTGGCGTTGACGGCGAAGGAGGCACCGGAGGTCTGCGAGGGCGGCGGAGTCGTACCGCCGGAGCAGGTGCGCGCCCCCGTGTGCAGGGCGACGGCCGTACCGGCGGCGAGGGTGGCGGTGAACTGGCCGCCGGAGTTCACGGTCACGGCACGCCCGCTCTGGACGTCGCAGTAGTCGCCGGCCGCGAGGGAGGTCTGGAAGGTACGGGTCAGGGCGCCCGCCTCGTGGTTGATGGCGACGTACGCCTTGGAGCCGCGCCCGAAGGCGATCTGGTCGCCGCCGTTGTCCCACCAGTTGGTGACGGCCTGGCCGCGCGCGGTGTTGCGGAACGCGACCATGGAGGAGATCTCCCGCCAGGCGTGCTGGCACTTCCAGCCGTCGGCGTAACAGGCGCTCACCGCACCGCCGTTGGGCGGGCCCGCGTCCTTGTCGGTCCACTCGTAGCCGGAGTGCACGTCCGGGGAGCCGTAGGGCCAGGCCAGCATGAACACGCTGGCGAGGGTGTAGGCCGAGCCGTTCTTGTAGTTGAGGGTGTCGCCGACCCGCTCGGTGTCGTGGTTGTCGACGAAGACGGCGGACTGCCCGCTCGCCATGTGCCCCCACGCCTCGCCGAAGTTCTTCAGGTAGGCGAGGTTCTCGTTCTGGAAGACCCGCTTGAGGTCGCGGGCGTACCGGAACTCCTGGACGTCCCCGCTGCCGAGGTACTCGGCGGGCGACACGGCCTCTCCGGCCCCGTGGATCGCCTCCTGCTTCCAGTA
This sequence comes from Streptomyces sp. NPDC051183, assembly GCF_040682455.1. Classification (NCBI taxonomy): domain Bacteria; kingdom Bacillati; phylum Actinomycetota; class Actinomycetes; order Kitasatosporales; family Streptomycetaceae; genus Streptomyces; species Streptomyces sp. NPDC051183. The sequence continues at coordinate 95,857 of NZ_JBFBBA010000004.1, read as the reverse complement.
GGCGTTCGGGTTCGTCAGCCGGGACTTGATGTTGGCGAGGTCGGCGGCGGGCATGTGCTTGGCGGCGTCGATCCGGAAGCCGTCGACGCCGAGGGACAGCAGGTCGTTCAGGTACCCGGCGATCTTGCCTCGTACGTAGTCCTCGCCGGTGTCGAGGTCGGCCAGCTGCACGAGCTCGCAGTTCTGGACGTTGGCGCGGTCCTGGTAGTTGGAGATCGTGGCCCGGCAGTCGTCCATGTCGGAACCCGAGTAGATGCCCGGGTAGTTGTACTTCGTGTACGAACTCCCGCCCGTCCCGGTGCCGTCGCCGGCCGCCATGTGGTTGATGACGGAGTCGGCGACCACCTTCACGCCGGCGGCGTGACAGGTGTCGACCATGTTCTTGAAGGCGGTCCGGTCACCGAGCCGCCCGGCGATCTTGTAGCTGACGGGCTGGTACGAGGTCCACCACTGCGCGCCCTGGATGTGCTCCTGGGGAGGCGAGACCTGGACGTACCCGTAACCGGCGGGCCCGAGGCTGCCGGTGCAGGCGGCGGCGACGGAGTCGAAGCGCCACTCGAAGAGCACGGCGGTGACGTCCTTCTCCCCGGGAGCCGCCGCCTGCGCCTGCGGCGCGACGACGGTCAGGGTCGCGGCCGCGAGCAGGGCGGCCGCGAGCAGGGCGCCGGCGGGTCTTGTCGCTCTTGTTGCTCTTGTTGCTCGTGCGTTGCCGGTGGGGGTGCCGGTGCGGGGCATGTGGGGCCTCCTGGCGGAGAGGTGGGGATTGCTGGCGACCGTAGGGGCACGCCAACAGCCCTGCAATACCTTGCGCAAGAAATTGCAGAATTGTTTCTTGCGCGTGTCCTGGCGGGGGTGGGGGGTGGGAGGTGGGAGGTGGCGTTGAACGGGGCTCGGGGGTGGGGTGATGTCCGGTACCTCGCCTGCTCGGTGGCGTTGACGAGATCCGGGGGCGTCCCGTCAGTCCACTGTCCTTCCGGGCCGGGCCGGTCCCTCAAGGGCGCTCCTTCGTCGCGTCGCTGCGCGATGTCGCTGCGCTCCACCCTTGACCGACCGACCCGTCCCGGAATGCCAGAAGCCTGCCGGGAAGCCCCCGAAGGAATGGCCGGGAGGTTTACGTGTTCAGGGACGGCCCCCGCCAAGGACCCGCGAGGGACTCCCGGACCGGCCTGACTGCTCCCCGGGCCGACCAGATCAGCCTGGCGGGAGGCCAGGCGCCCCAGATCGCTACGCGCTCCTCATTTCTCAGCGTCCGACGACCGTCTGGGGCCGGACATAAGCCGCCAACGATCGCTGCGCGCTCCCCGACGACCGCGTCCGACGGTCGTCTGGGGCTGGACATAGGCCGCCCAGGGGCCGGAAGGTGTCCGACGACCGCGCCCGACGGTCGTCTGGGGCTGGGGAGGGGCCGCCCAGGGACCGGACGGTGTCCGACGACCGCGACTGCGACCAGTCTGGAGCTGGGAATAGGCCGCCCAGGGAAGGGATCGGGGTCTGAGGCCATTTGGCGACGATCAGGCCGACTTCCGGGGCCATCCGGCACCCGTCAGGGACCACCGGGATGGATTGCCATACAGATGGTCGGTCTGATCGCCGCCAGACGACGTCAGACCCCGATCCCTTCCATGGGCGGCCTATTCCCTGCCCCAGACTGCCGTCGGACGCAGTCCTCGGGCAGCGCGTAGCGATCGTTGGCGGCCTATTCCCAGCCCCGGGCGCGTTGTAGACGCTTGGCCGGGAGGAGCGCGTAGCGATCTGGGGCGCCTGGCCTCCCGCCAGGCTGATCTGGTCGGCCCGGGGAGCAGTCAGGCCGGTCCGGGAGTCCCTCGCGGGTCCCTGGCCCTCCCCGTCCCTGGACACGATGGAACCCGGCCATTCCTTGGGGGCTTCCCGGCAGGCTTCTGGCATTCCGGGACGGGTCGGTCGGTCAAGGGTGGCCGAAGGCCATCGCGAAGCGACGCGACCGCAGGGAGCGCCCTTGAGGGACCGGCCCGGCCCGGAAGGACAGTGGACTGACGGGACGCCCCCGGACCCCGTCAACGCCACCGAGCAGGCGAGGCACCGGACATCACCCCACCCCCGAGCCCCGTTCAACGCCACCCCGCACACCCGTACCAGACATCCCCCACCCCCGAGCCCCATTCAAAGCCACCCCAGGCCCCGTTCAACCCCACCCCCCAGGCCCGGCGCCGCTACCCCACCCCCGGTGCCTGCGCGGTCGACCCGCGCACCACCAGTTCCGGCTGGAAGACGTATTCCGTGCGCTGGACCGGCGTGCCGGAGACCGCTTCCAGGAGTGCGCCCACCGCCGCCGTCGCCATCGCGCGCACCGGCTGGCGGACCGTTGTCAGCGGTGGGTCCGTGAAGGCGATCAGCGGCGAGTCGTCGAAGCCGACCACCGACACGTCCTCGGGGACCCGCAGGCCCCGTTCGCGCGCCGCGCGGATGACGCCGAGTGCCATCGGGTCGCTGCCGCACACGATGCCCGTGCAGCCTCGGTCCAGCAGGGCGATGCCCGCCGCGTGGCCGCCCTCGACCGTGAACAGCGTGCGCTGGATCAGGCCTTCCGACTCGGCCGACGGCAGCGCCCCCAGGAAGCCCTGCTCCTTGCGCGCCGACGGCACGTAGCGCGTCGGCCCGATCGCCAGCCCGATCCGGCGGTGGCCCAGGTCCTCCAGGTGCCGTACGGCCATATCCGCGGCCGCCCGGTCGTCCGGGGAGATGAAGGGGGCGTTGACGCTCTCGTTGAAGCCGTTGATCAGGACGAAGGGAACCCCGCGCGCCGCCAGTCGCTGGTAGCGCGCGGGGTCGGCCGCCGAGTCCGCGTGCAGGCCCGACAGGAAGACGATCCCCGTGACCCCGCGCTCCTCCAGCTGTTCCACCAGCTCGTCCTCGGTGGCCCCGCCGGGGGTCTGCGTGCACAGCACGGGGGTGTAGCCGTGCCCGGCCAGCGCCTGCTCGATGACCTGCGCGAAGGCCGGGAATATGGGGTTCGTCAGCTCCGGGATCAGCAGTCCCACCAGGCCGTTGCTGCGCCGCTTGAGCCGTACGGGCCGCTCGTAGCCCAGCAGGTCGAGCGCGGCCAGCACCTTGTGCCGGGTGCCGGCCGCGACGCCCGGTTTGCCGTTGAGCACCCGGCTGACGGTCGCCTCGCTGACCTGGGCCTGCGCAGCGATGTCCGTCAGCCGCAGCGGGGAAGTCACCCCTGCCACCACACCGTGCTGTCCGCCGGAAGGAGGCCCGGCTCCGCGAGGTCCGTGCTCGCCAGCACGACCGTGCCCGGCGCGGGCAGCCGTACGGCCTCGCCCGTGGTGTTCGCCGTGCACACGAAGTCACCGCGGCGGAAGGCCAGTACGCCCTGCGGTGCGGGCAGCCACTCCACGGCGTCGCCCGCGCCCAGTGCCGGGTGCGCGCGCCGCACCCGCAGGGCCGCGCGGTACAGCTCCAGCGTGGACGCCGGGTCGCCGGTCTGCGCCTCGACGCTCAGCCCGGCCCACTCGGCGGGCTGCGGCAGCCAGCTGCCGCCCGTCCCGAAGCCGTACGGGGCCTGGTCGCCGGACCACGGGATCGGCACGCGGCAGCCGTCGCGCAGTCCGTCCTGGCCGTTCTCCTTGAAGAAGGAGGGGTCCTGGCGCACCTCGTCCGGGAGGTCCAGCACCTCCGGCAGGCCGAGCTCCTCGCCCTGGTAGACGTACGCCGATCCGGGCAGGGCCAGCATCAGCAGCGCGGCCGCCCGGGCGCGCTCCAGGCTGCCGAAGCGGGTGCGGTGGCGTACGACGTCGTGGTTGGACAGCACCCAGGTGGTCGGCGCGCCGACCGGGCGCATCGCGTCGAGCGACTCGTCGATGGTGGCGCGCAGCGCCTCGGCGTCCCAGCCGGTGTTCAGGTACTGGAAGTTGAAGGCCTGGTGCAGCTCGTCGGGGCGCAGGTACAGCGCGGTGCGCTCCGCGCTGGGGGTCCAGGCCTCGGCGACGCCGATGCGGTCGCCCGCGTACTCGTCGAGGATCAGGCGCCAGGAGCGGTAGATCTCGTGGACCCCGTCCTGGTCGAAGAAGGGGAGCACCTGGTTGCCGAGCAGCTTGAGCTGCTCGTCGCGGCCGAGGTCGGGCAGGCCGGGGGCCTTGACGAGGCCGTGGGCGACGTCGATGCGGAAGCCGTCGGTGCCCAGGTCCAGCCAGAAGCGCAGGATGGAGCGGAACTCGTCCTGGACGGCGGGGTGCTCCCAGTTGAAGTCGGGCTGCTCGGGGGCGAAGAGGTGCAGGTACCACTCGCCGTCGGCGACGCGGGTCCAGGCGGGGCCGCCGAAGATGGACTCCCAGTCGTTCGGCGGGAGCTCCCCGGTCGGGCCCTGCCCCGGGCGGAAGTGGAAGCGCTCGCGCAGCGGGGTGCCGGGCCCTTCGCGCAGGGCCTGCTTGAACCATTCGTGCTGGTCGGAGCAGTGGTTGGGGACGAGGTCGACGATGATGCGCAGGCCCAGGGCGTGGGCCTCGCGGATCACGGCGTCGGCGTCGTGCAGGGTGCCGAACATGGGGTCGATGGCCCGGTAGTCGGCGACGTCGTAGCCGGCGTCGGCCTGCGGGGAGGCGTAGAAGGGGCTGAGCCAGACGGCGTCGACGCCCAGCTCCTTGAGGTAGGGCAGTCGGCTGCGGATGCCTTCGAGGTCCCCCATGCCGTCCCCGTCGGAGTCGGCGAAGCTGCGCGGATAGACCTGGTAGATCACCGCTTCTCTCCACCAACCGGGCTGGGTGCCGGTCGGGGTGTCGAGTGCGTCGGCGAGGTGCTGGGTCATGTCGTCCTTGGAGAGATCGGGCCGGGGGTGAGAGGGGGCGGGCGCGGGTGGTCGTAGGGTGGTCAGCCCTTGGTCGCGCCTGCCGTCATCCCGGCGACGAGGTGACGCTGGGCGAAGACGAAGAAGAGTGCTGCGGGGATCGCGATGACGACCGAGGCGGCGGTCATCGGGCCCCAGTTGGCGGTGTACTGGGTGACGAAGGTCTGCAGTCCGCCGGCCAGGGTGAGGTTCTCGTCGCCGACCATGAAGGCGGAGGCGTAGGCGACTTCGCCCCAGGCGGTGATGAAGGAGTAGAACCCGGTGACGGCGAGGCCGGGCTTGGCCAGCGGCAGGATCAGCCGCCAGAAGGTGCCGAAGGGGTTGAGCCCGTCGACGCGGCCGGATTCGTCGATCTCCACCGGGATGGTGTCGAAGAAGCCCTTCATCATCCAGGCGCAGAACGGCACGGCGATGGTGAGGTACGTGACGATCAGTCCGACCGGCTGGTTGAGCAGCCCCAGTTGTCCCATGAGGTTGTAGAGCGGGACGATCAGGATGGCCATGGGGAACATCTGCGTGATGAGCAGGGTCCACATCAGCGGCTTCATGCCGGGGAACTTGAACCGGCTGACCGCGTATCCGGTGGTGGCGGCGATGAACACGCCGAGGACGGTGGTGATGCCGGCGACCAGGACGGAGTTGCCGAACCAGGTGAAGAAGGAGGTCGACTCCACCAGGTAGCGGTAGTTCTCCAGGGTCGGGTCCTTCACGAAGTCCGTGCTGATGGCCTGCTTCGCGGGCTTGAGGGAGGTCAGCAGGACCCACAGCACCGGGAAGACGGCGATCACGGACGCGACGATCAGGGTGGCGTGCAGGCCGACGGAGGCGAGGGGGCCGCGGCGGCCCCGAGTGCTGGTGGTCATGGTCACCACACCTCTCCCTGCTTGCGCAGCGAGCGCCGGTAGACCAGCGCGAAGATCACGAGCAGCAGGAGGATCAGCACGCCCCAGGTGGCGGAGCCGGCGAAGTCGCGCGGGCTCTCCACGAACGCCTCGCGGAAGGCCTGGGTCACGAGGATCTCGGTGGAGTCGCCCGGTCCGCCCCGGGTGAGCAGGAAGATCACCGGGAACATGTTGAAGGTCCAGATGGTGGAGAGCAGGATCACCGTCATGCTCACCGCGCGCAGCCCGGGCAGGGTGATGTGGCGGAACCGCTGCCAGGCGCTCGCGCCGTCCATCTCGGCGGCCTCGTAGAGCTCGCCGGGGATCGACTGGAGCCCGCCGAGCAGGGCGACCATCATGAAGGGGACGCCGAGCCAGACGTTGACGGCGATGACCGCGACCTTGGCCCAGGTGGGGTCGTCGAGCCAGGGGACGGCGGAGATGCCGCCGCCTTCGAGGATCTTGTTGAGGATGCCGTTGTCGCGGTTGAAGAGGAACCGCCAGGCGAAGACGGAGACGAAGCCGGGGACGGCCCAGGGCAGGATGAGCGCCATCCGGTAGGCGGCGCGGCCCTTGAACTCCCGGTTGAGCATGTTGGCGAGGGCCAGGCCGAGCGTGAAGGTGATCGACACGCAGGCGACGGTCCACGTCACCGTCCACACCAGCCGCTGCAGGAACACCGGGTCGCTGAGGACGGCCGTGTAGTTGTCGAGTCCGACGAACTGGTACGTCGCCTCGATGTGGTTGGCGCCGATCGTCCGGCCGACGTTGCGCTCGTTGGCGTCCGTGAGCGAGAGGTAGACGCCGCGGGCGAGCGGCCAGCCGATGATCACGCCGAGGACGAGCACCACGGGGGTGACCATCGTCCAGGCGTACCAGTGGGTGGCGAGCGCTCGCTTCAGTCCACCGCGCTTCCCGCTGTCAGTCCTGCGGCTCGGGCCGCGGGCGACGTCGTCGCCCGCGGCCTTCGCCACCGACTGGCTGGTGTGAGCAGTCATGTCAGTCGACCTGCCTATGTGCCGACTCCGAAATGAACACGCCGTGTCCCTGTCTCATCATAAATATGGCCGAGGTGGGCAATTTCAGTCCGTTTTGGCGCTTGCGAACAATGTGCCGGGCTTCGGACATAGAGATTCCGCGGGTCGATACTTCGCCAGCTTCGTCGTGCAGACCGAACCCGAGGCACTGCCCGAGACGGACGCCGAAGTCGGCATCGACCTCGGACTGACCACCTTCGCCGTCCTCTCCGACGGAACCAAGATTTCCTCTCCGAAGTTCCTGCGCAGGGCGGAGAGAAAACTCAAGCGCTCGCAGCGGGACCTGTCGCGGAAGGAAAAGGGCTCGAAGAACCAGGCGAAAGCCCGCATCAGACTCGCCAAACAGCACACACAAGTCCGCGACCGGCGCCGGGACTGGCACCACAAGGAATCCACACGACTCATCCGCGACAACCAAGCGGTGTATGTGGAGGACCTTTCGGTCTCCGCCCTTGCGCGCACCAGGCAGGCCAAGTCCGTGCACGACGCGGGATGGACCTCTTTCGTCAACATGCTGGAGTACAAGGCCGCCAAGCACGGCAGGCACTTCGGAAAGATCGGCCGCTTCGTGCCGACTTCCCAACTGTGCTCGACGTGCGGACATAACGACGGCCCCAAACCCCTTCGTATTCGCGTGTGGACCTGCCCCGAGTGTGAGACCGTCCACGATCGTGACGAGAATGCCGCCACCAACACCCTGGCCGCCGGACGGGCGGACAGGCTAAACGCCTGTGGAGCGTCGGTAGGACCGGGAGCGATCCCGGCACAGCGCGATGAAACAGGAAGCATCCCCGACGGTCACCCGGCCGCTGCGGTAATCCCCGGCCGCCACGCGGCCGGGGAGCACGTCAATTCCAGCCCTTGAGGATCTTGCGGAACTCGACTCCGGCCGCCTTGGCCGCGTCCTCGGGGCTCGACGCTCCGGTGACCGCCTTGGTGTATTCGACCTTCAGCGGCTCGAAGAGCGAGCCGTTCTCCGGGATCCAGGCGCGCTCGACGGCCTTGTCCACGGCGGGCTTGAAGAACTGCACCATCTCGCTGCCCTTGACGTCCGGCTGCTCGTAGGCCGCGGTCCGCGTGGGGAGCAGGCTGAGCTCCTTGGTGGCCTGCACCTGGACCTCCTGGGAGGTCATGTACTCGACGAAGGCGTGCGAGGCGGCGCGGTTCTTGGAACCGGCGTACACGGCGAGGTCGTGGCCGCCCTGCGGGGCGCCCGCCTTGACGGAGCCGGCCGGGACGGTGGCGACGCCGAGGTTGGCCTTGTCCTTGAACTGGTCGCCCGCGTAGGTGTCGGCGACGGCCCAGGGGCCGTTGATCATCATCGCGACCTCCCCGGACTTGAAGGCGGTCTGCATGTTGGCGTAGCCGTCGGTGGCGTTGGTGACGGCGGCGCCGGAGGCGACGAGGTCACGGGCGGCCTTGAGGGCCTTGACGCCGGCCGGGCCGTCGACGGTGACCGTCTTGTTCTTGGCGTCGACCAGGTCGCCGCCCTCGCCGTAGATGAAGGGCAGGAACCAGTAGCTGTCGTCGCCGCGCAGGTACAGGCCGGCCTTGCCGGTCTTCGCCTTGACGGCCGCGGCGGCGGTCTTCAGCTCCTCCAGCGTGGTGGGGGGCTGCACACCGGCGTCGGCGAGCATCTTCTTGTTGTAGAGGAGGCCCAGGGTGTCGATGACCTGCGGGACCGCGTAGGTCTTGCCCTCGTACTTGCCGCTGGCGGCGGCCTTGGGCAGGAACTCGGCGTCGATCTTCTTCACGGTCTCGGCCGGCACCTCGTCGAGGTAGCCGAGCGAGGCGAAGTCGGCGACCCAGCCGACGTCGGCGCGGATCACGTCAGGGGCTTCGGAACCGCTGTTGAAGGCGTTCTTGACCTTGTTCTGCGCGTCGCCGTACGGGATGTTGACGTACTTGACGGTCACCTTGGGGTGCTTGGCCGTGAACGCCTCGGCGATCTTCTGGAACGACACCTTCTCGGTGTCGTTCGAGGTGTCCCACCAGGTGACCGTGCCGGAGAGCTCTCCGCCGGCCTTGGTGTCCTCAGCTGCGTTCTTGTCGTCCCCACCGCAAGCCGTCGCCGCGAGCGCCAGGGCCGCGACCAGCGCGGTGGCCGCTATGCCACGCCGCATATGAACTCCTTCGATGATCCCGGACGCGCCCTCGCGGTCCCGAGTTGCCAGGAACGTAACAAGCCTGCAAGCCGTCCGAAAGAGCTTGCGGCAATTTTCTGCAAGAGAGGCTGATCGTTACATCCGTGTGTCCGTACGGTTGCCGCAGCTTGCTGTTAGTTCGAAGAGTCTTCGACTGCCCAGGCCCGCAACCAGGGGACGTGTGCTCGCGTTGACCCCGATATGACCCACGAGTTGACGGCATCACGGCTTGCAAGCGCTTCCAGCAACGGCACCGGGAGCGGTGGCTGGTGGCGCGATGCCGTCATCTATCAGGTCTACGTCCGCTCCTTCGCGGACAGCGACGGAGACGGCGTCGGGGACCTGCGCGGGGTGCGCGAGCGCCTCCCGCACCTGGCCCGGCTCGGTGTCGACGCGGTGTGGCTGACCCCCTTCTACGTGTCCCCGCAGGCCGACGGCGGCTACGACGTCGCGGACTACCGGGCCGTCGACCCCCTCTTCGGGGACCTCTCCGACGCGGACGCCCTCGTACGGGCCGCCCACGCGCTGGGCCTGCGGGTCATCGTGGATGTGGTGCCGAATCACACCTCCGAACAGCACCCCTGGTTCCGCGCCGCCCTCGCCGGGGAGCCGGGCGCGCGGGAGCGCTACCTCTTCCGCCCGGGGCGGGGCGCGGACGGGGCCGGACCGCCCAACGACTGGGAGTCCGTCTTCGGGGGCCCCGCCTGGACCCGGACCCCCGACGGCGACTGGTACCTGCACCTCTTCGCCCCCGAGCAGCCCGACCTGAACTGGGACCACCCCGAGGTCGCCGCCGAGTTCGCCTCCGTCCTGCGCTTCTGGCTCGACCTCGGCGTCGACGGCTTCCGCGTCGACGTGGCCCACGGCATGGTCAAGGCCCCCGGCCTGCCGGACATCGGCCGCGGCGCCCAGGCCACCCTGATCGGCACCGAGCCGCTGCCCTTCTTCGACCAGGACCGGGTGCACGAGATCCACCGCTCCTGGCGCCGGCTGCTGGACTCCTACCCGGGCGACCGCATCGGCGTCGCCGAGGCCTGGGCCCCGACCTCCGAGCGGCTCGCCCTGTACGTACGGTCCGACGAGCTGCACCAGGCCTTCAACTTCCGGTTCCTGAACTGCCCGTGGAACCCGGACGCGATGCGCACCGTCATCGACGAGTCCCTGGCCGCCACCGCCTCCGTCGGCGCGCCGACCACCTGGGTGCTGTCCAACCACGACGTCGTACGCCACGTCACCCGCTACGGGGACGGCGCGCGGGGCCTGGCCCGGGCCCGGGCGGCCGCGCTGCTGATGCTGGCCCTGCCGGGTTCGGCGTACGTCTACCAGGGCGAGGAGCTCGGACTCCCCGAGGTGCTGGACCTCCCCGACGCGGTGCGCCAGGACCCGGCCTTCCTGCGCACCGCCGGACAGGACGGGCTGCGCGACGGCTGCCGGGTCCCGCTGCCCTGGTCCGGGACGGAGCCCCCGTACGGCTTCGGCCCGGCCGGCAGCTGGCTCCCGCAGCCCGCCGGCTGGGGCGGCCTCAGCGTCGCCGCCCAGACCGGCGACCCGCACTCCACCCTGGAGCTGTACCGCGCAGCGCTGGAACTGCGCCGTGCGCTGCCGGGCCTCGGCGCCCCGGAGGCCGGGCCGCTGACCTGGCAGCCGGCGCCCGAGGGCGTGCTCCTGTTCACCCGGCCCGGCTTCGCCTGCACCCTCAACACCCGCCCCGCCGCGCTCGAACTGCCCTCGCCGGGACGCCCCGTACTCTCCAGCTCGCCGGTCGAGACGGACGGCCGTACCGTCCGGCTTCCCGCGGATTCGTGCACGTGGTGGTCAGTGTGAACCCGCGACCGGTACAGTCCAATCCCGTGACCGCACGGCTAGCCGACATCGCAGCCCAGGCGGGGGTCAGCGAAGCCACAGTCAGCCGCGTGCTCAACGGCAAGCCCGGTGTGGCCGCGGGCACCCGTGAGTCCGTGCTGGCCGCGCTCGACGTCCTCGGCTACGAGCGGCCCGTACGGCTGCGCCAGCGCAGCGCGGGACTCGTCGGCCTGATAACCCCCGAGCTGGACAACCCCATCTTCCCGGCGCTCGCCCAGGTCATCGGCCAGGCGCTGACGCGGCAGGGCTACACGCCGGTGCTGGCCACGCAGACCCCGGGCGGGTCCACCGAGGACGAGCTGACCGAGATGCTGGTCGACCGCGGTGTCTCCGGGATCATCTTCGTCTCCGGACTGCACGCCGACACCACGGCCGACATGGGCCGCTACGACCAGCTCCGCGGCCAGGGCGTCCCGTACGTCCTCATCAACGGCTTCTCCGACAAGGTGCAGGCCCCCTTCGTCTCCCCCGACGACCGGGCCGCGATGCAGCTCGCGGTGACCCACCTGACCGCGCTCGGGCACACCCGGATCGGCCTCGCGGTCGGACCCAAGCGGTTCGTGCCCGTCGTGCGCAAGATCGAGGGCTTCCGGCTCGGCATGAAGGAGCGGCTCGGACTCGGCGAGGCCGAGGTCGAGGAGCTGATCCAGCACTCCCTCTACACCCTGGAGGGCGGCCAGGCCGCCGCGGCGGCGTTGATCTCGCGCGGCTGCACGGCCGTGGTGTGCGCGAGCGACATGATGGCGCTCGGCGCGATCCGGGCGGCCCGGCAGCAGGGCCTGCGGGTCCCGCAGGACGTCTCGGTGGTCGGTTTCGACGACTCCCCGCTCATAGCGTTCACGGATCCGCCGCTCACCACCATCCGCCAGCCCGTGCAGGCCATGGGCCAGGCCGCGGTGCGGACCCTGCTGGAGGAGATCGGCGGTACGCCGGCCCCGCACAGCGAATTCGTCTTCCTGCCGGAGCTGGTCGTCCGGGGCTCCACGGCCTCCGGGCCGCGCCAGCGCCGGGACGCCCCGTAACCGCGATCCGGCCCCACGGACCCCTGGCGTCACGGCTCCAGTAGTACCCGAGGGGGAGAGGCTGCGCCGAAGACCGTCCCGAGGGATGATCGGAGGCGAGAACGCATCTGGCAGACTCTTCCCCCATGGGTGAATCGAGCGTGAAGACACTGGAAACCCGGACGGACGTCTCGTCACCACCCGTGACCGACAGTGATGCCCGCCCGGTGGCAGCGCCTGCCGAGGGCGAGTCCCTCCTGTCCCGGTTGCGCTCTCCGCGCCGGCCGCGGATCTGGTTCGAGGTACTGCTGATCGCGATCAGCTACTGGACGTACTCGCTGATCCGCAATGCGGTGCCCGAGCAGAAGTCGGCCGCGCTCGCCAACGCCGACTGGCTGTGGAACCTGGAGCGCACCCTCGGCATCGCCGTCGAGGAGCAGGTCAACCACGCGATCAACTCGGTGACGTGGCTGATCGTGGGCATGAACTACTACTACGCCACGCTCCACTTCGTGGTGACCATCGGCGTACTGGTGTGGATCTACCGTTTCCATCCGGGGCGGTACGCGGCGACGCGGCTGGTCCTCTTCGCCACCACGGGCGTGGCCCTGCTCGGCTACTACTGCTACCCGCTCGCACCGCCCCGCCTGATGAACGGGCAGGACTTCATCGACACCGTGCTGGTGCACCACACCTGGGGCTCGATGGCCTCCGGGAACCTCAAGCACATGTCGAACCAGTACGCGGCCATGCCCTCGATGCACATAGGGTGGTCGCTCTGGTGCGGGCTGACGATCTTCGCGGTCGCCTCCGCTCCCTGGGCACGGATCCTCGGCCTGCTCTACCCGACGGCCACTCTGATCGTGATCGTGGCCACCGCCAACCACTTCTGGCTCGACGCCGTGGGCGGCATGGTCTGCCTGGCCTTCGGCTTCGCCGTCTCGCGCGCCTGGTACGGGGCGCTCCCGCACCGGTTGCCGCGCGAGCCCGAGCACACGGGCCGCCACCCGGTGGCCGCGGCCGTGATGAGCCGCTTCCGGCGCTGAGGTCCGGGCCCCGGGGTTCCGGTCTTCTGGGTCCCGGTCTTCAAGGCTCCCGGTCTTCAAGGCTCCCGGTCTTCAAGGCTCCCGGACCCTCAGGCCCCCTCGCGGTGCGTGATCCGGCCGCCCGAGACGGTGAGCCGGACCGGGGTCCCGGCCAGCTCGTCCGGCGGGGCGGTCACCGGGTCGAGGACGAAGGCCGTCAGATCCGCGCGGCAGCCGGGCGCGATCCGGCCCGCCACCGCTTCCTCACCCGCCGCGAGCGCGGCGTGCGAGGTCATGCCCTCCACCGCCATCAGCCCGGTCAGGGCCCGCCCGGCCGCGGCCGCGCCCAGCGGGCTGCGGGCGGTGGCCAGCACCTGCCGGGCGTCGTGGTGGGCGACGGGCCAGTCCGAGCCGAGGGCGAGCACCGCCCCGGCGTCGCGCAGGTCGCGGCAGCGCCAGGCGCGCGCCGCACGTTCCTCCCCCAGCCGCTTCGACCATTCGTCGGTGTGGTCCGCCCGGGTGTAGGCCGTGTGCGGGGGCTGCATCGAGGCGGCCACTCCCAGCTCGGCGAACCGCTTCAGCTGGTCGTCGGGGACGGTCTCGATGTGCTCGATCCGGTGCCGGGCCCGGGCCGCCCGGCCGCCCAGCGCCGCGACGGTGTCGAGTACGTGCCGCACCGCCGCGTCGCCGATGGCGTGGGTCGCGGTGGGCACCCCGGCCGCGTCCAGGGCCCGTACGGCCGCCGAGTAGGCCTCGGGGTCGGGCCAGAAGGCGTCCGTGCCCCGGCCGTGGCGGTCGGCGTGCTCCAGCCAGGCGGTGCCGCCCTCGACGGTGCCGTCCATGAAGAGCTTCACCCCGCCGACCCGCCAGTGGCGGCCGCCGGTCCCCTGGAGCGCGATCAGCTCGGCCAGCTCCTGCGCCCCCGCCCCGGGCATGCACCAGGGCGCCAGGCGCAGCCGCAGCGGCAGGTGCCCCTCGTACTCGACGGTGGCGAGGAGGGCCGGTACGTCTCCGTCGCCGAGGTCCATGACGTGGGCGCCGGTGAGGCCGGTGGCGGCCATGTCGCCGAGCAGCCCGACGAGGCGGGCCCGGCGCTCGGCGTGGGTCGGCTTCGGGAGCAGGGCGCCGACCAGGGCCATCGCCGCGTGTTCGACCAGGTGCCCGGTGGGGCGCCCCTCGGCGTCGCAGACGATCTCGGACCGCTGGGCGAAGCCGCGGGGGCCGGTGATCCCGGCGGCCCGCAGGGCCGCGCCGCTCGCGAGGGCGGAGTGGCCGTCGTAGAGGCGCAGGAAGGCGGGGGCCCCGGCGAGGGCCTCCTCGATCAGGGCCCGGTCGACGGGCCGGCCGCCGAAGGCGTTGTGGTCGAGGCCGAAGCCCACCACCCAGTCGCCGGGGGCCCGGCGGGCGGCGCGCAGGGCGGCGCGGAGTCCGTCCAGGTCCCGGACGGCGGAGAGGTCGGTTCCGGTGGCCATCTCGATGCCCCAGACGGGGTGGCTGTGGGCGTCGGTGAGGCCGGGGGTGAGCGTGGCGCCGCCGAGGTCGATCACCTCGGTGCCGGGGCCGCGCCAGTCGCGTACGTCGTGCTCGTCGCCGACGGCCGTGATCAGGCCGTCGGCGAGGGCCACCGCGCGGGCTTCGGGGCGGGCCGGGTCGAGGGTGCGGACGCGGGCTCCGGTGAGGACGGTGTCGGCAGCGGGCACTGCGGTGCTCCTTCGGGGCCGGCGGGCTACGGGGCGGGCGCCGACCAACCTAATACGCGGCAGGCAACGTCCGCCCGTACGGGAAGCGGGTGCCGCCGGCGGCTACACTCCCCCACCGGCTGATCAACTTCCGTACGACACCGAGGAGTCACCCGGCATGGCAGTCATCCACCGCACCACCATGACCCCCGGCAAGCTGGAGCTCCTGGCTTCCTGGCTGCCGGCGCAGCCCTGGTACGCCGGTCTCCCCGGCCGGGACCCGCAGCTGGCCAAGGCGGGCGGCTTCCGGCTCGACGACCCCGAGGGCGAGGTCGGCATCGAATTCATGGTCGTCACCGATACCGCCGACGGCACCCCGGTCGCCTACCACGTACCGCTGACGTACCGCGGGGCCCCGCTGGACGGCGCCGAGCAGGCCCTCGTCGGCACGTCGGAGCACGGCGTGCTGGGGCTGCGCTGGGTGTACGACGGCACGCGGGACCCGGTGCTGGTGGCCCGGCTCCGGGCGCTGCTGCGCGGCGAGGCCGTGCCGCAGATGCAGAGCGAGAGCGGCACGCCGGACCCCACGGTCACCGTCGAGGCCGGCGGGGTCGAGGGCGCGGACCTGCCGGACCGGGACCCGGCCGCGGACGACGGGCTCGCCGTGACGGTGACCCGCGTCCTGAACCCGCGGTCCCCCGCCGACGGGGCCGACCGCGCCCGCGTCACGGCCGAGTGGCACGCCCCGGACGGCGAGTCCTCCCGCGCCGTATTCGCGGTCCTGCGGCGGGCGACCGCGTAGGACCGGGAATTCGTGACATGCGTCACGGCCCGTAGGTCGGTGCCGGGCGCCCCTCACGGGGCGCCATACCGCCGACATTTCGATATTTGTCTGTTTTGGGATCGACATTCCCCTCACCGGCGGAAACGGAATCCGCGGTACCGATCGGGTCACCCCCGACCGGCCTGGTCACAGGCTTTTCTGAATGCCCCTCAGGCGGTTGCAGGAGTGACCGAATCGTGACCATGCACGATCACGAGCCCGTTTCAAGCCGCACGTCGAATCCCCGTGGTGGACGATCAGGCGAAACTTGCCAGGCCGTTGGCGGGCTTTTAAGAATGGCGGCTCCTCCGGCGCCTCGCGATTCGGGCACCGGAAGCTTCGCGATCACTGAATGAGGTCACGCATGCAGAAGCATCGGAAGAAGAAACCGCTCAAGAAGATAGCCATCGCCGTCGGCGCTCTGGGAATCGTGGCTGTCCCCACCGCCGCCATCGCCTGCTTCGACACGCAGGACACGGGTCGCACGCAGGCCAAGAGCCGGCCGGAGAGCCGGCCGTGGCAGGACGCGTCCCCGGCCGCCGCCACCTCCCAGGCCCCCGTGGTGCCCGTGGACGTCCCGTCCCCGAGCAGCACCCCGGCCGCCTCCCCCAGCAGCCCCGTGGCCTCCGCGCAGCCGGTCGTGCAGACGTCCCCGCCCGCGCCCCCGCAGACGCAGGCGCCGAAGCCGCCGGCCGTCACCAAGAAGCCGCAGGCGCCCGAGCCCCCGAAGACCGCGGCCCCGCCGGCCTCCGGCGCCGTCGCCGCGGTCCTCTCGCTCGTCAACCAGGAGCGCGCCGCGGCCGGGTGCCCGGCCGTCACCATCAACGCGACGCTCTCGAAGGCCGCGCAGGCCCACAGCGAGGACATGGCCGCCCACAGCAACATGTCCCACACGGGCTCCGACGGCTCCGACCCGGGCCAGCGCATCACCCGTGCCGGATACGCGTGGAGCACGTACGGCGAGAACGTCGCCTACGGGTACAGCACTCCCGAGAAGGTCATGGAGGGCTGGATGAACAGCCCCGGCCACCGGCAGAACATCCTGAACTGCTCCTTCAAGGAGATGGGCATCGGCCTGGCCCAGCCGAACAACTACTGGACGCAGGCCTTCGGCGCGTCGCGCTGAGCCAGCGGGCGCCGCGGCGTCAGGCTCCGTAGAACAGCTCGTCCACCACCGCCCGGGCGCGGCGGGTGATGCGGCGGTAGTCGTCCAGGACCTCCCCGACGCGGCCCGGGGCGTAGCCGAGGTAGCGGCCCACCGCCGCCAGCTCGCGGGCCTCGGAGGGGAAGGTGTCCCCGGCGCGGCCGCGCACCAGCATCACCGCGTTGCGGACCCGGGTGGCGAGCACCCAGGCCTCGTCGAGGATCTGCGCCTCCTCGGTCGGGATCAGCCCGGCCGCGTGCGCCGCGGCCAGCGCCGGGCGGGTGCGGGTGGTGCGCAGGCCCGGCTCCGCCCAGGCGTGCCGCATCTGGAGCAGCTGGACGGTCCACTCGACGTCGCTGAGGCCGCCGCGGCCCAGTTTGGTGTGCAGGGTCGGGTCGGCGCCGCGCGGCAGCCGCTCGGACTCCATCCGGGCCTTGAGCCGGCGGATCTCCCGTACGGCGTCCTCGCCCAGGCCCTCCACCGGGTAGCGCAGCGGGTCGATGAGCTCGATGAAGCGGGCGCCCAGCTCGGCGTCGCCCGCGACCGGTTCCGCGCGTAGCAGGGCCTGGGACTCCCAGGTCATGGACCAGCGCCGGTAGTACGCGGCGTACGAGCCCAGGGTGCGCACCAGCGGTCCGGAGCGGCCCTCGGGGCGCAGGTCGGCGTCGATCAGCAACGGCGGGTCCGCGGTGGGCACTTGGAGCAGCCTGCGCATCTCGGCGATGACGGCCTGGGCGGCCTTGGCGGCCTCCTGCTCGTCGACGCCCTCGCGGGGTTCGTGGACGAACAGGACGTCCGCGTCGGAGCCGTAGCCCAGTTCGTGCCCGCCGAAGCGGCCGACGCCGATGACGGCGAAGCGGGTGGGCAGGGTGTCGCCCCAGTGGCCCTGGACGGCGGCGCGCAGGGCTCCGGCGATCGTGGCGGCGGTGAGGTCGGAGACGGCGCTGCCGACCCGGTCGACGAGGGCTCCGTGGTCCTCCTCGGCCGGGCTGTCCTCCGTACCGTAGGAGCCGATGATGTCGGCCGCGGCGGTGCGGAAGAGCTCGCGGCGGCGGACCCCGCGGGCGGCGGCGACGCCGGCCTCGGGGTTCGGGGCGCGGCCCACGGCGGCGAGGACCTCCTGCTCCAGGGACTCGTGCGTACGGGGCGCCAGGCCTTCGGGGTCGCCGAGCAGGGCGACGGCCTCGGGGGCGCGCATCAGGAGGTCGGGAGCGAGGCGGCCGGCGGACAGGACGCGGGCGAGGTTCTCGGCGGCGGCGCCCTCGTCGCGCAGCAGCCGCAGGTACCAGGGGGTCTTGCCCAGGGCGTCGGAGACCTTGCGGAAGCCGAGCAGGCCGGCGTCGGGGTCGGCCGAGTCGGCGAACCAGCCGAGCAGGACCGGCAGCAGGGTGCGCTGGATGGCGGCTTTGCGGGTGACGCCGGAGGCGAGGGCTTCGAGGTGGCGCAGGGCCCCGGCCGGGTCGGCGTACCCGAGGGCTTCGAGGCGCTGCCCGGCGGCGCGGGGCGAGAGCCGGGTCTCGCCGGGGGCGAGCTGGGCGACGGCGTCGAGGAGCGGCCGGTAGAAGAGCTTCTCGTGCAGGCGGCGGACGACGGAGGCGTGCCGGCGCCAGGCCTTGTTGAGCTCGGAGACGGGTTCGGTGCGCAGGCTCAGCGAGCGGCCCAGGCGCCGCAGGTCGTTCTCGTCCTCGGGGACGAGGTGGGTGCGGCGCAGCCGGTAGAGCTGGATGCGGTGCTCCATGGCGCGCAGGAAGCGGTACGCGTCGTGCAGCTGGGCGGCGTCGGCGCGCCCGACGTACCCGCCGGCGGCGAGGGCGTGCAGGGCGTCGAGGGTGGTGCCGGAGTGCAGGGTGGCGTCGCTGCGGCCGTGCACGAGCTGGAGCAGCTGCACGGCGAACTCGACGTCGCGCAGGCCGCCGGGGCCGAGCTTGAGCTCGCGGTCGACCTGGGCGGCGGGGATGTTGTCGACGACGCGGCGGCGCATCTTCTGGACGTCGGCGACGAAGTTCTCGCGTTCGGCGGCCTGCCAGACGAGGGGCGTTATGGCTTCGACGTACTCGGCGCCGAGCGCCTCGTCGCCGGCGACGGCCCGGGCCTTGAGGAGGGCCTGGAACTCCCAGGTCTTGGCCCAGCGCTGGTAGTAGGCGAGGTGGGAGGCGAGGGTCCGCACGAGCGGACCGTTTCTGCCCTCGGGGCGGAGGTTGGCGTCGACGGGCCAGATGGTGCCCTCGACGGTGGTCTCCGAGCAGATCCGCATGAGGTGGGAGGCGAGGCGGGTGGCGGCCTGGATGCCCTTGCCCTCGTCGGTGCCGTTGGCCGCCTCCCCGACGAAGATCACGTCGACGTCGGAGACGTAGTTCAGCTCGTTGCCGCCGCACTTGCCCATCGCGATGACGGCGAGGCGGCACTGCGCCGCGTCGGCGGGGGCGGCGGCGCAGGCGATGCGCAGGGCGGCGCGGAGGGTGGCGGTGGCGAGGTCGGCGAGCTCGGCGGCGGTCTCGGCCACGTCGATGGTGCCGCAGACGTCCCGGGCGGCGATGGAGAGCAGGCAGCGCCGGTAGGCGACGCGGAGCTGGACCGGGTCGTGCGCGCCGGCGAGGCCGCGCTCGAACTCGGCGAGCCCGGGGTGCAGGTCGGCGGCCTCGTAGGTGACGAGGCTCCGCCAGTCGCGGGGGTGGCGGGCGAGGTGGTCGCCGAGCGCCTCGGAGGCGCCGAGTACGCCGAGCAGGCGGTCGCGCAGCGGTTTGGCGCTGACGAGGGTGTCGAGGAGCACCGGCAGCTCGTCGGGCGCCTGCGCCTCGGCGAGCCGCACCAGCCCGAGCAGGGCGAGGTCGGGATCGGCGGTGGCCCCGAGGGCGTCGAGGAGCACCGGGTCGGTGCGTACGGCGGCGAGCGCGTCGGCGTCGAGCAGCCGGGCCGCGGTGGAGGGGTCGGTGAAGCCGCTGCGCAGCAGCCGGCTGAAGGTACTGCTCCTGCGTCCCGGGACTGTCATCCCGCCGCCTCCCGAGTACGTCGCTGCCACTGCCCCGGCGCACACCGGCGCGCCAGCCCGAGCCTACGTCCTCACCCAGGCCGGGGGCGCTGGCACACCACCGTGGGCCGGGGCGGCGGGGGCGGGACCGCCGGTGGCGCGGCGGGGGCGGGTTGCGACCCGGAGCGCGTGCTCGGGCGGGGGCCTGTTCCGTGGTGTTGGGGGCCGGCCGGGCGGTGCGTCCCGGGCGCCCGGGGCGCGACCCGGATGGCGTGGCCGAGTGGGGGCCAGCGCCTGCGCCGCCCTGCGCACCCGGGGTGCGTTCCCGGACCGTGCCCCCTGGTGGTGCCTCCACGTCGCGCCCGGGGACGGGTTGCGCCCGGGGCGCCTGCTCGGGCGGGGCCCGGCTCGGGTTCCCGAGCAGCCGGCGGCCCGGCGCCCCTCGGGTGCGTCCCCCGGGCGCGTCCACGGACTAGTTGTGCCCTCGGGTCGGGTCGGGTCTGCGGGTCGGGGCGGGGCGGTGACGCGCGCACCTGGAGCAGGTGTTCGGATTCTGGGCCTTATCATGAGGCGGATTATCGGACTATCCGAGTACATGCAATGGAATGGGGTTCGCTCCCCGCCCGCCGCCCGGCCACGGAGGAGCCCATGCCCGACCACGACTCCCCGGGCACCAACGGCCCCACGTGGCACACCGACCCCACGGCCCCCAACTGGCAGCCCGACCCGGCCGGCGAAGCCTCCTGGCACCCGGGTGCGGCCGACCACTCCACCGGTCAGCCCGCCCCGGCCGCCCACGGCTGGCACCCCGGCCCGGACGACCACCGCGCCCACCACCCCGGCCCGGACGGCCACGCCCCCCGGCCCTACGACCCGGTGGGCCACGACTGGCAGTCCGCGCCGCCCGGCGCCACTTCCTGGCAGTCCGCCCCCTCCGGCCACGGCGCCTGGCACCCCGGACCGTCGAACCACCCCGTGGGCCACCCCGACCCCGCCACGCAGAGCCCCTGGCAGCCCGGGCCGTTCGGCCACCCCGACCAGTTCGACCACGGTCCCCGGCACACCGAACCCTACGGTCACCCCGCGCACCACCCCGACCCGGCCGGCCGGAGCGCCCACCACCCCGACCGGGTCAGCCCCGGCTCCTGGAACCCCACCCCGTCAGGCCACCCCGACCAGGTCAGCCCCGGCCCCTGGCAGCCCGGCCCCGCCGCCCAGGGCCCCTGGCAGCCCGGCCCGGACGGCCGAGGCGCGCCGCACCACGGCTCGTCAGGCCTCCCCGGGCACCCCGACCCGTTCGGCCACGGCCCCTGGCAGTCCGGCCCCGCCGCCCAGGCCCCCTGGTACCCCGACCAAGTCGGCCACGGCGCGCCGCAGTACGGACCGTCAGACCACACCGCCGGACACCGCGGCCCCACCGGCCACCACGCCCCGCACCCCGGCCCCGACGGCCGAGGCGCCCCGCGCCCCAACCCGTCGCACGGCGCCGCCGGGCACCCCGACCCCGGCGGCCCCGCCGGTCACGACGCCCGGCGGCCCGGGCCGGGGCGCCGAGGCGCGTCGTCGTACGGGGCGGCGGGGCAGGGCGACGACCCGCAGGACGGCACCGGCGGCCACGGCTCCCCGCCTGCGCGGCAGGCGCCCGGGCGAGCCGCGCGCCGCGCGGCAGCCGCCGCCGGGTCCGCGGCGCCCGGTGCCCCCGTACCGCCCGGCAGGGCACACGGCAGGGCCCGGCTCGTCAAGGTCGTCGC
This sequence comes from Streptomyces sp. NPDC051183, assembly GCF_040682455.1. Classification (NCBI taxonomy): domain Bacteria; kingdom Bacillati; phylum Actinomycetota; class Actinomycetes; order Kitasatosporales; family Streptomycetaceae; genus Streptomyces; species Streptomyces sp. NPDC051183. The sequence continues at coordinate 74,716 of NZ_JBFBBA010000004.1, read as the reverse complement.
CCTCTGCGCGGCCACCGCCGCCGGAAGCATGCTCATACTCCGGGGCAACGAGGCCCTCGCCGGCCTCGGCGCCCCCACCGCCCCGCACGGAAAACCCGCCGCGGCCGCCCCCGCCGACGCGCCCGACCCCGGCCGGGTGCTCCAGATCGTCGCGCACCCCGACGACGACCTCTACTTCATGAACCCGGACCTGCGGTACTCCATAGCCGCCGGCCACCCCGTCACCTCGGTCTACCTGACCTCCGGCGAAGCCGACGGCATCAACGCCGGCGCCGCCAAGGAAGCCTCCACCCCGGCGAACAAGCCCGCGTACGCCGAGGCCCGCCAGAACGGCATCCGCGCCGCCTACGCCCAGATGGCCACCGGCGACCGCAGCAGCCCCTGGAAGCGCACCGTCGTCCCCACCAAGGGCGGCGGCCACGCCGAGGTCGACGTCCTCGTCGCGAAGCCCGAGGTCAACCTCGTCTGGCTGCAACTGCGCGAGGCCGGCCACGTCTACGCCGACGTCCCCGACAGCCTCCACGGCCTGTGGGACGGCAAGGTCCCCCGCCTGGAGTCGATGCTCGCCTCGGGCACCCCGGTCAAGCAGAGGTTCACGTACACGAAGGACCAGGTCGTCCAGACCCTCGTCGGCTTCCTCGCGCAGTACAAGCCGACGACCATCCGCTCCCAGGACCCGACCCCCGGCCGGTTCCCGGACACCAAGCGGTACACCGACCACCAGGACCACTTCTACGGCGCCCGCTTCGCGCAGCTCGCGCTGGCCTCGTACGCGAAGGACGTCAAGGACCGCCCGCACTTCGCGGTGCAGAACTACCTCGGTTACTTCAACGGGTCGCTCCCCAGCGCGCTGGACCCGGACGAGGCCAAGGCGAAGCTGGACATCCTGGACACCTACGCCTGGCTCGACAAGCAGAACCACTGCGGCAGCGACGCCGGCTGCGGAGACCTCAAGGTCGCCGATCACCCGGCGGGCAACCGGTGGACGGATTCCATCAACTACGCGCGAGGCACCAGCACTTCCTGGCTGACCTCCGACAGCCGCCACGGCCTGTGGGCCTTCAAGGTGCTCGACGGCCAGGTCGCCGTCTGGCACCGGGCCGGGCCGATCGGCACCTGGAGCGGGCCGCGCCTGCTCCCCGGCACCGGCATGGACCAGGGCATCTCCACCGTCACCCTGAAGGACGGCCGGATCGCCGCCTTCGGCACCCGTACGTCCTTCGGCGCCAAGCCCACCGACTACAAGCGCGAGGTCGTCTACGCCCTCCAGAAGGGCCCCGGCTCCGAGGAGTTCGGGGATTGGCAGTCCCTCGGCACCCCGGAGACCGCCGACGAGAACTGGACCTCCGACATCAGCGCGCCCGCCGTATCGGTCGACGGGGCCGGGCAGTTGGCGGCGTACGTGCGCGACGGCTCGTACACCCTGCGAGGCCGTGTGCAGGCGGCGGACGGCAGTTGGGGCCCCTGGGAGCAGTACGGGGGCTCCGACCTGCACGGCACACCGGCGGCCGCGACCGACGGGGCCGGGCGGCGCATGGTGTTCGTGTCCACCACCAAGACGGTGCTGGGGTGGGTGCAGCCGAAGCCGGGCGCCCCGCTGGGCCCGGCCACGCCCACCGGGCTGCCGGACACCACGCTCCCCCTCACCGCGGAGGGCCGCGAGGGCGGGGTACGGCTGTGGTTCCGCAAGCCGGGCTCGGGCAATGTGCGTACGGCCCTGGTCACGGGCGAGGGCGGACTGAAGGTCAACAGCCTCACGGACCTCGGCGGACTGCAGGGCTTCGGCTCGGTCACGGCGAGCGGGCACGTCCTCGCGGGCCGTTCGGCGGGCGGGCTGCTGGGTGCGGACGTGGGCTCCGGCCGGCCGTGGCGGCGGTCGCCGCTGATGTTCGTCGGCGCGCCGTCGTCCACGATGACCGGCAGGAACACGGTCAGCCTGGCGGTGGTGGGGCTCGACGCGCGGCTGTACGTGACCTCGTCGGCGGACGAGCCCGACGCGTACCTCGCGCCGTGGCTGCCGGTGGGCCCGCGCAACCAGGCGCCGTAGACCACCGGGCGCCGTGGACAACCGGGCGCCGCAGACCACCGGGCGCCGTGGACCACATCCAAAGTCATCGGCGATCCCGGTGAACCAACTCCCCCCGTTCGGCCTCTCACTGACTGCACAGCGGTTCTTCCCGTCCGGAACGACCTCAAGGGTTAGCGATGCCCGTTTCCCGCCGCCGTTTCCTCCTCGCGGCCGTGCTGCCCATGCTCACCGCAGGTGCCACCGGTGTACTCGCCGTCGCCTCCGGCCAGCAGACGGCGGCCGAGGCCACCCAGACGCGCAACCCCGCCGCCGAACTGCCCGTGAGCACCACGGCCGGATCGGTCGTACAGATCGTCGCCCACCCCGACGACGACCTGTTCTTCATGAACCCCGACCTCAGCCGCTCGCTGACGGCCGGCACCCCGGTCACCACCGTCTACCTCACCTCCGGCGAGTCCGACGGCCGCAACCAGGCCCACGGCGCGGCCGCCAAGGACCCGGACCAGCCCGCCGACCGCGCCCACTACGCGGAGGCCCGGCAGAACGGCATCCGCTCCGCCTACGCCCAGATGGCCACCGGCGACCGCGCCGCCCCCTGGCAGCGCACGGTCATAGCCACGGCCGGCGGCGGCCGGGCCGAGCTCGACGTGCTCGTCGCCCGGCCCCAGGTCAACCTCGTCTGGCTGCAACTGCGCGAGGCCCGCAACTCCTTCAGCGACAACCCCGACAGCCTGCGCGGCCTGTGGAACGGCCGGATACCGGCGCTGGAGCCCCAGTTGGCCAACGGCACCCCGGTCCGGCAGCCGTACACGTACACCAAGGACCAGGTGATACGGGCGATGGCCGGACTCCTGGGGCAGTACCGGCCGACGACGATACGGATACAGGATCCGACCCCGGGGCGGTACGCCGAGACCGGCAGGTACACCGACCACCAGGACCACATGTACGGGGCGCGGTTCGCGCAGGCCGCGACGGCACGGTACGCCGCCGACGTGCCGGTCGGGGAGCGGCCGCGGTTCACCGTCCAGAACTACCTCGGCTACCACAACAGCACCCTCCCGCACGCGCTGGACCCGCAGACGGCCGAGACGAAGACCGGCTACCTGAAGACGTACGCCTGGCACGACCGCGAGAACTACTGCGGCAGCCCCTCGGGTTGCGGCGACCGCAAGGTGGCGGGCAGCCCGACCGGCCGCAACTGGGCGCAGTCGCTGCGCTACGCCCGCGGGGACAGCGCGTCGTGGCTGGTGGAGGGCGTGCCCGGCCGGCTGTACGCGTTCTCCCCGCTGGACGGCCGGATGGCCGTCTGGAGCCGCGGCCCGGGCCCGGGGGCCGACTGGACCGGACCGGCCCTGCTGCCCGGCACCGGCATCGACCCGGGCGCGACCACCGCCCGCTTCCCCGACGGGCGCGTCGCGGTCCTCGCCACCCGTACGGTCCTGGGCGAGCGGCCGCAGGACTACCGGCGCGAGATCGTGTACGCCGTCCAGTCCGCGCCCGGCGGCCCGTTCGGGACGTGGCAGTCGCTCGGCACCCCCGAGGCGGACGACGAGGACGGCACCTCGGCGATCAGCACCCCCTCGGCGGCGGTGACGGCCGACGGCCGCCTGGCCGTGTACGTCCGCGACGCGCACCGCACGCTGCGGGCCCGCGAGCAGCAGCCGGGCGGTGGCTTCGGCGAGTGGCTGCGGCTCGGCGGGGAGGACCTGCAGAGCGATCCGGTGACGGTGACGGACGCCGCCGGGCGGCGCCACCTGTACGCCACCACCACCAAGTCGGTACTGGCCTGGACCTCCGCGGACGCGGCCGGCGCGCTGCGGGGCCCGTTCCCGACGGGGCTGCCCGCCACCACCGTCCCGCTGACGGCGGCGCCGGAGGGCGCGGGCGTCCGCCTGTACTTCCGGCGGCCGGACTCGGGGGTCGTGCGTACCGCCCTGGCCACGGCGGGCGGCGGCGGTACCGGGAAGCCGGCCGTCTCCAGCGTCTCGGAGGCCGGCGGGCGGGCCGGCTACGGCGCGGTCGGCGTCGCGGGCCGGCTGCTGTCCGGGCGCGCGGACTCCGGCACCGTCAGCACGACGGGCCTGGGCGGGCCGCCCGCGTGGACGGAGTCCCGGATGCTGTTCGCGGGTGCCCCGGCGGGCGTCCAGGAGGCGGACGGCGCGACCACGACGGCGGTCCTGGGGCTGGACGCAGAGCTCCACGTCGTGGGCTCCCTGCCCCATCCCGCCCGTACCGTCTGGCACCGGGCGGTCCCCGACTCTGCGCGATAACTCCCTTAAGGGGCAAAGATGTTGTGTCAGCCCGTCCTCCTTGGCAGACTCGGGCCGGGCCGGTGATCATCACCGGCCCTTCCTGACGCACACTTCACGGGGGATCCAGAGTGCACTTCCGCATGTCCACGCGCGCCCGCAGACTCACCCGCTCGGCCGCCCTGGTGGCGCTGACCCTGCCGCTGGCGGCCGGGCTCCTCGGCACCACCGCGGCGCAGGCCGCCCCGGTCGGCACGGGCCAGTTCCACTGGGCCGGGGACCCGGGCGAGGGCGGCGACGACCAGGCCCGCTGGTACGACACCAAGCAGGGCGACCGCTTCGACGTCACCACCTCGGCCGACCGCAACTCGATCCGGGTCACGATCAACCGCGCGGGCGACCCGTGGACGGCCGAGTTCGCCGCGCCGGCCGGCCAGGCGCTCGCGGTGGGCTCGTACACGGAGGCCGTGCACTTCCCGGCCCCCGCGGACTCGGGCGCCCCGGCCATGCTCGTCAACGGCTACCGCGCCGGCTGCGACAGCCTGACCGGCGGCTTCTGGATCGGTGCGCTGGAGTTCGGCGCGGACGGCAAGCTGAAGACCCTCAACGCCCGCTTCGAGCAGGACTGCGACGACCGCAACGTCCTGTCCGGCACGCTGAGCCTGAGCTCCACCGTGACGCCGACGCCCGTCCCGCTCAAGACCGGCGTCACCATCGCGGGCACCGGCAAGGCCCTGTCCTCGAACGGCAAGGCGCTCCTGCACGGCACCGTCACCTGCAACAAGCCGACCAGCGTGTACGTGAACGGCCCGGTCACCCAGGTCACCAACACCGAGGTACTGAACGGCGTCATCGGGGTCTCGGTTCCCTGCACCCCGGGCAAGGCGGTCGCCTGGCAGGGCGAGGTGAACCTCCCCTGGCAGCCGAACAGCCGCTTCACCAAGGGCCAGGTCCGCGCCGAACTGCACACGTACGCCGATGACCCCGAGACGGGCCAGGGCAGCATCTCCCCCGCGGTGGTCAAGGTCGTGACCCTCTCGAAGGGCTGACCCGGCCCATCCCCGGGGCGCGACCGCGCCCCGGGGCAGCCGGAGGCCTCTACTGGGCGCCGAGGCGGGTGCGCATCAGCGCCATGACCTCGGCGACCTTCTTCCGGACCTCTGCCAGCTTCTCGGGCGGGCCGCCCATGTAGACGGAGACGGCTTTGTGCCCCGTCCGGCCCATCAGCAGGACGTACGACACGTTCGCCTTGGTGCCGTCGTCGTAGGCGGTCAGCTTGCCGTCCTCGGAGAACACCTCGTCGAAGCCGGACAGTTGCGGGGCGATCGATTCGTGCACGTCCGCCCAGCGGGCTTTGCCCATGCGCGGCGCCGTGCAGCGATGGACCGCGTCCTTGTAGTCGGCGACGAATTCGTGTGCCGTGCGGTCGTCCACGTACACCGCCGCCTGAGAGGTGGCCGAGAGGGTTTGTTCGTCGTGCTGCACTGCGCGTAGGACCGTGGCGAGGGTGCCCGTCCGGGCGGGCTTCTCGAACAGCTCGCAATCGGCCCCGACCGTGGTCTCCGGGGCCGGGTCGTACTCGTACGGGTCGCTCCGCACGTAGCCGGCGCCCCAGTCCGCGGGTGAGAGCGGCACCGCCGACACGATCTTGTGCGCCTCCGCGACCGCGGACGTGGTGTCCGGGGAAGACGGCGCATCACCCCCCTTCGACGGACCGCCGCCGCCTCGCATCAGCAGCGCCAAGCCCACCGCCAGCACCACGGCCACCCCGGTGACGACCAGGGCGACGCTCCGCCGAGAACGCTTCCTGGAGGGTTCGGGACGGGGCGCGGGAGTGGGAGCGGGACCTTGGCCGGCCTGATCGGGCGGCGGGCGAGAGCCCGGGGGCGGGGCCGATCCCATGAGGGTCGTCATCACCGGGGGCCTGGGGTGCTCGGGCGGCGGCGCCTCCGAAACGACGGTCTGCTGAACCGGGTTGAGCCGGTCGGCGATGAGGCCGAGCCTGCGCACCGCCTCCTCCCCCTCCATCCGCTGCGCGGGGTCCTTGGCCAGCAGCCCCTGGATGACCGGGGCCAGCTCCCCTGCCCGGAGCGGCGGGGTGGGGTCCTCCGTGAGCAGGGCGGCCAGCGTGGCGGAGGCGGAGTCCCGTTCGAAGGGACCGGCCCCCTCCACCGCGAAGTACAGGGTCGCGCCGAGTGCGAACAGGTCGGCCGCTGGGGTCGGCGGTTCGCCGCGGGCTCGCTCCGGCGCCATGTAGGGCGGGGAGCCGAGGATGCCCGCGGTGCCGGTCAGGCGCGGGTCGCCGGAGCTCGGTTCGAGTGCGATGCCGTAGTCGGCGAGGAACACCTTGCCGCGCTCGGCGTACTGCCCGGAATTCACGCCGGAGCGCGTCAGGAGGATATTGGCCGGTTTGACGTCGCGGTGCAGGATCCCGAGCCGGTGGCCCTCCAGCAGGGCGTCCAGGACCGCCAGCCCGATCCGCGCGACCTCCCGGGGCGGCAGCGGCCCGTCCGCGCGCACGACCGCGTCCAGATCGGTCGCGCCGGGGACGAACGCCATGACGATCCACGGCAGGCCGGTGTCCTCCACGATGTCGTGCACGGTGACCACATGGGGGTGGTCGCGCAGCCGCGCGGCGTGGCGGGCTTCTCCGCGGGCCCGGGCGATCCGGCTGCCCACCTCGGATTCCGGGAGGTCCGGCGGCAGGGCGATCTCCTTGAGGGCGACCTCGCACGCCAGTTCCTGGTCGTAGGCGAGCCACACCTTGCCCATGCCTCCGGCGCCGAGCTGGCGCAAGAGCCGGTACCGCCCGGCGATCACGCGCCCGGCGGCCTCGTGTGCTCCTGTCATGGCTCTGCCTCTTCCAGGATGGCCAGCAGGTTCCCCGGCGATCGGTGTGAGCCCCCTCTCCACAGGTATCGCATACCGTCTGATAGCCGGGCAAACGGAGAACCCACGCCGGAACCACCCGGTCAGAGCCCCGGGGCCGCGTCGAAACGGCCACGGGCGGCATCCCCAAGTCGGGCGCCCTGCCGCACAGGTTCGACCGAACGGGTGACCGCGGATCACCGGTCCGCCCCGCCGCCCCCGGGGCGGACGACACGACTCCGGGCCGGCGGTCACCGACCGCCGGCCCGGAATGCCGTACCCGCCCCGAGAGGCTTTGACCTGCCCCTACAACACCGGGAGGTTCTTGCGGAGTTCGAAGGCCGTGACCTCCGAGCGGTATTCCTCCCACTCCTGCTTCTTGTTGCGGAGGAAGAAGTCGAAGACGTGTTCGCCGAGGGTTTCGGCGACCAGTTCGCTGCGCTCCATCAGGGCGATGGCCTCGCCGAGGTTCTGCGGGAGGGGTTCGATGCCCATCGCGCGGCGTTCGGCGTCGGAGAGGGCCCAGACGTCGTCGTCGGCGCCCGCCGGGAGTTCGTAGCCCTCCTCGATGCCCTTCAGGCCCGCGGCCAGGAGGACGGCGTACGTGAGGTACGGGTTCGCGCCCGAGTCGATCGAGCGGACCTCGACGCGCGAGGAGCCGGTCTTGCCCGGCTTGTACATCGGGACGCGGATCAGGGCGGAGCGGTTGTTGTGGCCCCAGCAGATGTACGAGGGGGCCTCGCCGCCGGAGCCGGCGGTGCGCGAGGAGCCGCCCCAGATGCGCTTGTAGGAGTTGACCCACTGGTTGGTGACCGCCGCCGTTTCGGCGGCATGGCGCAGCAGGCCCGCGATGAAGGAGCGGCCGACCTTCGAGAGCTGGTACTCGGCGCCCGACTCGTAGAAGGCGTTGCGGTCGCCCTCGAAGAGGGAGAGGTGGGTGTGCATGCCCGAGCCGGGGTATTCGGAGAACGGCTTCGGCATGAAGGTGGCCTGGACGCCCTGTTCCAGGGCGACCTGCTTCATGACCAGGCGGAAGGTCATGATGTTGTCGGCCGTGGAGAGCGCGTCGGCGTAGCGCAGGTCGATCTCCTGCTGCCCCGGAGCACCCTCGTGGTGGCTGAACTCCACCGAGATGCCCATGGATTCGAGCATGGTGATCGCCTGGCGGCGGAAGTCCATGCCCACGTTCTGCGGAGTGTGGTCGAAGTAGCCGGAGTTGTCGGCGGGGACCGGGCGGGTGCCGTCCAGCGGCTTGTCCTTCAGCAGGAAGAACTCGATCTCCGGGTGGGTGTAGAAGGTGAAGCCCAGGTCGGAGGTCTTGGCCAGGATGCGCTTGAGGACGTAGCGGGGGTCCGCGAAGGACGGCGAGCCGTCCGGCATCAGGATGTCGCAGAACATCCGGGCGGTCCCGGGGGCCTCGGCGCGCCACGGCAGTATCTGGAAGGTGCTCGGGTCCGGCTTGGCGATCATGTCCGACTCGTAGACCCGTGCGAAGCCCTCGATCGCGGAGCCGTCGAAGCCGATGCCCTCGTCGAAGGCCTGCTCCAGCTCCGCGGGCGCGACCGCGACGGACTTGAGGAAGCCCAGTACGTCGGTGAACCACAGGCGCACGAAGCGGATGTCGCGCTCCTCGAGCGTCCGGAGGACGAATTCCTGCTGCTTGTCCATACCTTCATCCTCGCAGTTCAGGCGGCCTGTGCACCACTGCCCCGGGTCTCGGGGGCACAGTCGGGCCGGCCCAGTATCGCCAGCGGTGGTTTCCGCCACATTACGCACCCCGCAAACCTCGTGGCACCCCCGCACTGACCCAGCACCCGTCATGAGCATTACCATCGGCGCCCATGGGGGGCTGGGAGCAGGCCGAGGGGGTACGCCACAGGCGTACCGCGGCTCGGCGTGCCGTTCTGCCGGGTGCCTTCGGGGTGCTCCTCCTCGCCGCCGTGTTCCTCGCCACCGGGCTCCTGTGCGCCCGGCCCGGCGCGGCCCCGGCCGAGGACCGGTTCGCGGTGCTCGACGCCCACGCCGCGCACGACCCGCACGGCACGCACGCCTTCTGCGCGTCCCCGTACGACCTGCCCGGCTGCGGCCCCCATGCGCATGCGACCCCCGGCGTGCTGCCCGTCCCGCCGCCCGCCGTGGCCGTGGCGGGGACCGGCCCGGTCCCGGCCGCCCGGCCCGCGCACACGGGTCGCGGCCGCCCGCCCGGGACGCTCGCGCGCGCCCCTGACCTGTACGCACTCCAAGTCCTGCGGACCTGACGGGTCCGGCGTCGTCACATCTCTCCTCCACCCCCCTCAGCAGAAGGAATCAGGGCACATGGCCAGCAGGACGTCCGACAGCAACAACTCCCGTCAAGCGCGCATAGCCGAGATGCGCCGCGCCGAGCGGGCGCGCGACCGGCGCAACAAGGCCATCGCGATCACCGTCTCGGCGGCCGTCGTCGCCGGGCTCATCGGCTTCGGCGCCTGGGTGATGATCGACCAGCAGAACAAGAAGGACGCCGAGGAGGCGGCCCGCAAGGCCCCCGTCAACGGCGAGCAGAGCTGGGACGCCGCGAAGCTCGGCCGCAACCACGTCGAGACCCCGGTGAAGTACGAGATGAACCCGCCCGTCGGCGGGGACCACCACCCCCGCTGGATGAACTGCAACGGCGACGTCTACAAGAACCCGCTCCCCCAGGTGAACGCGGTCCACTCGCTGGAGCACGGCGCGGTCTGGGTGACGTACAACGAGAAGGCCGCCAAGGCCGACGTCGACAAGCTCGCCGAGACGGTCGGCAAGACCCCGTACACACTGATGAGCCCGGACAAGGAGCAGGCCGGGACGATCATGCTCAGCGCGTGGGGCAAGCAGCTGACCGTCGAGAACGCGGCCGACCCCCGCGTCGCGCAGTTCTTCACCAAGTACGTGCAGGGCCCGCAGACCCCCGAGCCCGGCGCGGCCTGCACGAACGGGCTGGCCGACAAGTGAGCCGTACGTACTGGGCCGCGGGCGCGGCCGTCGTCCTGGCGCTGCTGTTCGCGGTGGGGGCCACGGTCGCCACCGCGAGCGGCGGCACCGGGGCAGGCGGTTCCGGTACGTCCTCCCGCGCCCCGGGGCTCCACTCGCCGGACGCCGGCTTCGCCCGGGACATGGCGGTGCACCACCAGCAGGCGGTGGAGATGTCCTTCATCGTGCGCGACCGCACCGGGGACGAGGCGGTGCGCAGCCTCGCCTACGACATCGCCAACACCCAGGCCAACCAGCGCGGCATGCTGCTGGGCTGGCTGGACCTGTGGGGGCTGCCGAAGGTGGTGGCCGACGAGCCGCCGATGTCCTGGATGGGGACCGGTGGCGAGCACTCCGCGCACTCCGCGCACGAGGCCAAGCCGGGCGCGCTGATGCCCGGCATGGCCACCAAGGAGGAGCTGGCGCAGCTCGGCACCCTGAGCGGCCGGGACGCGGAGGTGCTCTACCTCCAGCTGATGACCGACCACCACAAGGGCGGCGTCACCATGGCGCAGGGCTGCGCCACCCAGTGCGAGACCCCCACCGAGCGGGCGCTGGCCCAGGGCATGGTGGCGGCGCAGGAGTCGGAGCTCACCCTGATGGCCGACATGCTGGCGAAGCGCGGGGCCGCACCGCGCGGCTGACCCGAAGGAGCGGAACGCACGCCCGTACGGTCACCCGTACGGGCGTGCGTTCCCCCGTTTGGAGTCGCGCGGTCCGAACGGCGGCACGACGATGGAGACGCCGGGACCGGAGCGCGTCCGCGTCCGGTCGCCACGGCGCAGGGAGGTTTACGCGATGACCACCGCCGGAGACATCATGCATCCCGGGGCCCAGTGGATCCCCGCCACCGAGACCCTGGACCGGGCCGCTCAGCTGATGGCGCGCCTCAATGTGGGCGCGCTGCCCATCAGCGACAAGACGGAACGGCTCTGCGGCATCCTCACCGACCGCGACATCGTGGTCGGCTGTGTGGCCAAAGGCCACGACCCGTCGAAGGTCACCGCGGGCGACATGGCCCGGGGCACGCCGCGCTGGATCGACGCGGGCGCCGACGTCTCCGAGGTGCTGGAGGAGATGCAGGACCACCAGATCCGGCGACTGCCGGTGATCAAGAACAAGAAGCTCGTGGGCATGATCAGCGAGTCCGACCTGGCCAAGCACCTCTCCGATCAGCAGATAGCGGGCTGGGCGGAGAAGGTCTACGCCCGCAGCTGAGGCCCGTCGGCCGCACCGACCGCGTCCGCGTCGGCTGCGTAGGCCGCGTCCGCCGTGTTGAGGACCGCCCCGGCCACCTGGCCGGGGCGGTCCAGCATGACCAGGTGCCCGGCCGGCTCGGCGACCTCGAACCGGGCTCCGAGCACGTCGGCGAGCTCCGCCTGGCGGGCGAGCCAGCGCAGGGCGCCCGCGCGCGCCGAGCCGTCGTACCCGACGAGCACGGTGGCGGGGGCCGTCAGCGCGTGCGTCCGGCGCAGGGCCGGGACCTCGGCGGCCACGTCCAGGTAGCGGGAGTTCTCCAGCAGGGCCCCCCGCCAGACCCGGCCGGTGCGGTAGCAGCGGCGTACGAGGTCCCGCGCGGCCGGGTCGCCGCCGCCGGCGCGGGAGGCCCGTACGGTGGCCCGCCGGGCCCACGGCCCCAGCGCGGCCGGCAGCCCGGCGGCGGTCAGCGCCCGGCCGAACGCGCGGGCGGCGCCGGTGCGCAGCCCGGCGGGCAGCAGCGCACGGGGGGCCTCCTCGACGCTGGAGTCGACCAGCACCACGGCGGCGGTCCGCTCCGGGGACAGGCGGGCGAAGGCCTCGGCGTGGAACCCGGCGATGGAGTGCCCGACCACGGTCACCGGGCCGGGCAGGCCCAGCGCGTCCAGCAGCCCGGCGATCCGGCGGGCCTCCCCGGCGGCGGTCGGCGGCTCGGCGGCCGGGCCGCTCAGGCCGTGTCCTGGGCGGTCGAACCGGACGACCGTACGGCCCGCGGCGACGAGCAGTTCGGCTACCGGGTCCCAGTCGAACCAGGCCATGGCCAGCCCGGCGCTGAGCACGCACACCGGCCCCTCGCCCTCGACGACCACGTGCAGCGGGACCCCGCCGACCCGGACGAACCGGCCGACGCCATCGGCGTTCGCAGTCATGGTCACGTACGGCGCTCCTTGTGCACGGAGTACGCGAGCAGCGCCAGCCAGACCGCCACCAGCAGCACCTGTAGCCGCTGTCCGGCGCCGAGCGCCCAGGTCCCGCGGCCGGCGGTGAACAGGGCGATGGCGGACAGCGTCCAGACGGTGGCGAGCAGTTCGAGCACGACGACCGCGGGGCCGAACCGGGCGAGCGGCGCGAACCAGCCGTAGCGGCGGGCGGCGACCATCAGGGCGACTATCCCGACGAGCGCGCCGGTCATGGCGAGGCTGCTGCTGACGGCATGGGCCTGATGGGTGGCGGGGACCAGTCCGGCGGTCTCCCGGGCGGCGCATTCCGGGTCCGCGGTGGGCGTGCAGCTCAGCGGCAGCCAGGCATCGGCGGCGGTGGCCGCGCCGAAGAGGGTGACGCCGGCCCAGCCGACGACCGCCCAGGGGCGGCGGGACTCGGGGCGCCGGACGAGCCGGAGCAGGGCCAGCGCCCCGCCGAGGAAGGCGAGCAGTCCGGCGGTGAAGTCGGTGGCCCGGAAGAGGCCGCCGAGCGGCTGGTCCTGGGCGGCGAGTTCGCTGACGTACGTCTCGATGGGGTTGAGGCCGGTGGAGAGCACGACTTCGAGCACCCACGCGGTGTAGGCCGCGGCGCCGAGGCCGATGAGGGCGGCGACCGGCCATGAGTGCGGCGCGGTGCGGGCGCTGTTGTCACGAGACCTGATGGACATAATGTGACTAATCCTAAACACGGCGGCACCGGTCCTACGATCGGATACCCACCCCGGGTAGGGTTCCGTCCATGACACGCCCTGCCCTGCGTTTCGCGCGACGAGCTGTCCGGTGGCCCCGGCTGCTGCTGCTCGCCGCGCTGCTGCTCGGCATCGTGACCATGCACACGCTGGGCCATCCGGCGCAGGGCCACGCCGTGGAGGACGCACCGACGGGCCATTCCGTTGCCCGCGCCGCCGCGCACGCACCGGCCGGTGCCGACACACCCGGTGCACCGGACGCACCCGGCGGCACTGCGCACACGCCCGGCCTCGCACACGGCCTTGCGCCCGCCCTCGCACCCGGTGTCCTCGCGGACCAGCCGGCAGCCGGGGCGCCCCTGTCCGGCATCGGCATGGACCCCATGTCCGTCTGCCTCGCCGTACTGGCCGGGCTCACCCTGCTGTTCCTCGGAGCCGGACCGGCCGGCCCGCGCCGTGCCGCGCCGCTCGGGGGCGCGGCCCGCGCGCCGGGCCGGTCCGGCGGTCCGGACCCGCCGCCACCCCGTGAACTCCTCACCCGGCTGGCGGTGCTGCGCGTATAGGACGGGCCCCGCTGTCGCCCCCGCATGCCCGCGGGGCGGCGGCAGACGGCGCCCATCCGACCGCACCACACAGCCACGAGGTGCTCCACCATGCGCTCTTCCCGCGCTCCCCACACCTTCCCCTCGCTCCCCTCCCTCCGCTCCCTTCCCTCCCGCCGCGCCGTGCTCGGCGCCACCGCGGCCGTCGCCGGCTCCGGGCTGCTCGCCGCCTGCTCCGGGGGGTCCGGCATGGCCGGCATGGACCACGGCTCCGGCTCCATGGACCACGGCGGCGCCTCCGCCGCCCCGGCCGCCCCCGGCGGCTACGTCGACCCGGCCGGCCCCGAGGTCCGGGCCGCCGAGGCCGCCCGCAAGGCCTCCGGCCCGCTCACCGAGGTCCGGCTCACGGCCACCGCCACCCCGCTCGACCTCGGCGGCGGGCTCTCCGTCCGCTCATGGGCGTACGGGGACCGGCTCCCCGGGCAGGAGGTACGGGTCGCCGCGGGCGGCACGCTCGCCCTGACCCTGGCCAACCACCTCCCCGAGGCCACCTCCCTGCACTGGCACGGCCTGGCGCTGCGCAACGACATGGACGGTGTCCCGGGGCTGACCCAGCGGGACATCGCCCCGGGCGGCTCCTTCACGTACCGCTTCGCCGTCCCGCACCCGGGGACGTACTGGTTCCACCCGCACTCCGGGGTCCAGCAGGACCGCGGACTGTACGCCCCGCTGATCGTCGAGGACCCGAAGGAGCCGCTCTCCTACGACAAGGAGTGGGTGGTGGTCCTCGACGACTGGCTCGACGGGGTCGAGGGCTCCACCCCCGACGCCGTGCTCGCCGAACTCCGCAAGGGCATGGGCACGGGCTCGGGCGGATCCGGCGGATCCGGCGGCGGCCACGCGGGCCACGGCAGTACGGGGAGCAGCGCCGCTCCCGCCACCGGCGGCCCGTCCCGCGTCCTCATGGGCGGCGACAGCGACGTGCTCGGCAAGGACGCGGGGGACGTCGCGTACCCGCACTACCTCGTCAACGGCCGGACCCCGCAGGACCCGTCGGTCTTCACCGCGCGCCCCGGCGAGCGGATCCGGCTGCGGATCGTCAACGCGGGCGGGGACACCGCCTTCCGCATCGCCCTCGGCGGCCACGAGCTGACGGTCACCCACACCGACGGCTACCCGGTCGAGCACGTCACCGCCCGCTCCCTGCTCCTGGGCATGGGCGAGCGGTACGACGTCCTGGTCACCGCCGGGGACGGGGTGTTCCCGCTGACGGCGCTCGCCGAGGGCAAGGGAGGCTCGGCACTCGCGCTGCTGCGCACCGGTTCGGGCGCGGCGCCCACCGCCGCGACCCGGCCCGCCGAGCTGTCCGGGCGACCGCTGACGGCGGAGGGGCTGAAGGCCGCCGAACCGGCCGCGCTCGCCCCGCGCGAGCCCGACCGTACGGTCAGGATCAAGCTGACCGGCGGGATGGCCGCGTACGACTGGGCCTTCGACGGCAAGCCGTACGCGGCGGACCAGCGGCACCCCGTGAAGGCGGGCGAACGGGTCCGGCTGGAGTTCAGCAACTCCACGTCGATGTGGCACCCGCTCCACCTGCACGGGCACACCTTCGCCCTCGGCGGGCGGGCCGGCGGGGCCCGCAAGGACACCGCGATCGTCCTGCCGAACGGGACCTTGACGGCCGACTTCGACGCCGACAACCCCGGGCTGTGGATGGTGCACTGCCACAACGTGTACCACTCGGAGGCCGGGATGATGACGGTGCTCGGGTACCGGCGCTAGTACCGCGTCGGGCAACGTTTGCCCCGAGGAGCGGCGTTCGGTGCGTGCTCTCGGCGTGCCGGCCGCAAGCCCTCGTACTGGACGTACTTGGGCTTGCGGCCGGTGCGGCGAGAGTGCGTGCCGGACGCCGCGACGGGCGAACGTTGCCCGACGCGGCGCTAGGTCCCCGCGGTCCGGCCCGGCGCGGGGTTCGCGCCGGGCCGGACCCGGCCGCCGGGCCCGAAAGCAGGGGCGGGCCCGCTCCGTGACGTGGCAGGGTGGTGATCATCACGCGCCCACTGCGACTGCGACACGAGGATTCACCCGGTATGAGCACCCCGCCGAACCCGCCCAGCACCCCGCCCGGTCCGCCGGCGGAGCCCACGGGCACATCCGTACCCGAAACCGCCTCCATACCGGCCCCCGCGAATCCCCCGTCGCTGGAGAAGCCCCTGACCCCGGCCCCCGAGCCCACCCCGGCCAACCCGGCCGAGGCGAACGCCGTCCCCACCCCGGTCGCGGAGCCCATACCCCCCGCCCCCGCGCCGTTCGCCCCCGTGGCCCCCGCTCCCACGGGAGCCCCGTACGCCGCCGTGCCCGGAGCCCCGTACACCGCCGCCGCCGGCGGCCCCGGCGGCCCCGGCGGCCCCGGCTGGGGCGGCGCGCCGTACCCCGGCTACCCGGCCCCGCAGGACACCAACGGCCTGGCCGTCGCCGCGCTGGTCCTCGGGCTGCTGGGCCTCGTCATCGGCCCCATCCCGATCGTCTTCTGGTTCGGCGGCCTCCTGTCCGCCGTCGGCGTCGGCCTCGGCATCGCAGCCGTGGTCCGCTCCCGCTCCGGCGCCCCGCGCGGCACGATGGCCACCGTGGGCACCGTCCTCGCCGTCCTCGGACTCGGGGCGTCGGTCGGCGGCTTCTTCCTCACCGGCGCTGTCTTCGAGCGGATCGACCGGGACCTCGACCGCGAATACCGGCAGAGCCTCGACCAGTACCCCGAACTGCCGAGCACCCGGCCGTCGGCGCCGGCGCCGAAGCCGTCCCCGTCGCCCTCCCAGGTCCCCGGCCTGACCAGCGCGCTGCCGTTCGGCGAAACGTTCACGTACCCCAACGGCGTCAAGGTGAGCCTGTCGAAGCCGAAGAAATACGTCACGAAGAACGACTACCAGAAGGTCGGCAACGCGGTGCAGACGACCGTCACGATCACCAACGGCTCGTCCCAGACCATCAACGTCATCTACGCGGTCCCCAACCTCCGCGGCGCGGACGGCATGACCGGCAAGCCGGTCTTCGACGGCACCGTGCCGAAGATGATCAGGGGTGACATCCTGCCGGGCGCATCGGCCAGCGGGGTCGTCGCCTTCGAGGTCCCCGAGGGCAGCCGGGAGGTCACGGCCGACATCACCCCCGGAGGCCTGCTGCCCGCCGTGAAGTACGCGGGCCCGGTCGGCTGAGCCGGCCGCCGGACCGCCCGACTCCGGCACGAAAAGAGCGGGGCCCAGGACATCGCGTCAGAAAGACGATTAGACTGGGCCCCGTGCCTCAACTTCGCCTCGCTCTGAATCAGATCGACTCGCATGTCGGCAACATCGCCGCCAACGCCGACTCGGTCGTCCACTGGACCCGGCACTCCGCCGAGCAGGGCGCCCACTTGGTGGCGTTCCCGGAGATGATGCTGACCGGGTACCCCGTAGAGGACCTCGCCCTGCGCGACTCCTTCGTCGAGGCCTCGCGCGCCGCACTCCGCGAGCTCGCCGCGCGGCTGGCGGCCGAGGGGCTCGGCGAACTGCCGGTCGTCGTCGGCTACCTCGACCGCACCGAGAGGGCGACGCCCCGGCTCGGCCGCCCGGCCGGCTCCCCGGAGAACGCGGCGGCCGTGCTGCACCGCGGCGAGGTCGTCCTGCGCT
Organism: Streptomyces sp. NPDC051183; assembly: GCF_040682455.1. Classification (NCBI taxonomy): domain Bacteria; kingdom Bacillati; phylum Actinomycetota; class Actinomycetes; order Kitasatosporales; family Streptomycetaceae; genus Streptomyces; species Streptomyces sp. NPDC051183. The sequence continues at coordinate 57,506 of NZ_JBFBBA010000004.1, read as the reverse complement.
TCGCCAAGCACCACCTCCCCAACTACGGCGTGTTCGACGAGTTCCGCTACTTCGTGCCCGGCGACACCCAGCCGGTGATCCGGGTGCACGGCGTGGACGTGGCCCTGGCCATCTGCGAGGACCTCTGGCAGGAGGGCGGCCGGGTCCCGGCCACCCGCTCCGCCGGGGCCGGGCTGCTGATCTCCGTCAACGCCTCCCCGTACGAGCGCAACAAGGACGACCTGCGCCTGGAACTGGTGCAGAAGCGGGCCCAGGAGGCCGGCTGCACCCTGGCTTACCTGGCGATGATGGGCGGCCAGGACGAGCTGGTCTTCGACGGCGACTCGATCGTCGTCGACAGCTCCGGCGAGGTCATCGCGCGCGCCCCGCAGTTCTCCGAGGGCTGCGTCCTCGTGGACCTGGACCTGCCGGCCGCCGCCGCGAACGCCCCCGAGGGCGTGGTGGACGACGGGCTGCGCATCGACCGGGTGATCCTCTCCGAGGAGCCGGTGGAGCCGTACGAGCCGGTCGTGACCGGCGGCTACGCCGACCGCCTCGACGACGACGAGGAGATCTACGACGCGCTGGTCGTGGGCCTGCGCGCGTACGTCAGGAAGAACGGGTTCCGCTCCGTCCTGATCGGGCTCTCCGGCGGCATCGACTCGGCGCTCGTGGCGGCCATCGCCTGCGACGCGATCGGTGCGCAGAACGTGTACGGCATCTCGATGCCCTCGAAGTACTCCTCGGACCACTCCAAGGGCGACGCGGCCGACCTGGCCGAGCGCACCGGCCTGAACTTCCGCACGGTGCCGATCGAGCCGATGTTCGACGCGTACATGGGCTCGCTGGGCCTGACCGGCCTGGCGGAGGAGAACCTCCAGTCCCGGCTGCGCGGCACCATGCTGATGGCGGTGTCCAACCAGGAGGGCCACATCGTGCTGGCGCCGGGCAACAAGTCGGAGCTGGCCGTGGGCTACTCCACCCTGTACGGGGACTCGGTGGGCGCGTACGGCCCGATCAAGGACGTGTACAAGACGGACGTCTTCCGCCTCGCCGAGTACCGCAACCGGGCGGCGGCCGAGCGCGGCGAGACCCCGCCGATCCCCGAGAACTCCATCGTGAAGCCCCCGAGCGCCGAGCTGCGCCCGGGTCAGGTGGACACGGACTCGCTGCCGGACTACCCCGTCCTCGACGCGATCCTGGCGATGTACGTGGACCGCGACCAGGGGCTGGAGGCGATCGTCGAGGCCGGCTTCGAGGGCGAGCTGGTCGCGAAGACCCTGCGCATGGTGGACACGGCGGAGTACAAGCGCCGGCAGTACCCGCCGGGCACGAAGATCTCCGCGAAGGGCTTCGGCAAGGACCGCCGCCTCCCGATCACGAACGGGTGGCGCGAGCAGGCTTGACGCTCATCCCGCCTGAAGGCGGGAGATTCCCACCGTGCCGCCGCTGCTTCCAGCGGGTGCGTGGTGGTTCCTGTTTCATCACCCGCCGCCCGGCATGCCGGGTCTTACGTGGGCTCCGCAGGCGTTTCACGTGTCCGGGCGTCCCTCGGCCACGATGCGCCGTCCTTCGCGGCGGAGATTGAGTTCTGCATTCTCGTCCCGGTCGTGGACTGCTCCGCAGGAGCACACCCAGTGGCGGACCTTGAGTCCTTCCAGTCCCCTGGGTCCCTCGATCGATCCGCAGGCGGAGCACAGTTGCGTGCTGGGGAACCAGCGGGAGACCTTGGCGAAGGTACGCCCGTACCGTGCGCATTTGGCTTCGAGGGTGCGGGCGAACATGCCGGGGGACTGGTCGTGGACGGACTTGCCGCGCTTGCCCTTGGCCACGCGGGCGCACCCGAACGCCCTTGCCAACGCCGTGCGCTGGGTGGCGTGCGGGTACACGCGGAAGGAGTACCGCAGCTGCATACCAACGATCGTACTACGGTTGGTTTATGGCTGACTATCAGAACATCCGCACAGGTCGGCACTGCACTTTCATCCTCCACGCCCACTTGGTTTTCGTGACGAAGTACCGGCACAAGGTCTTCAACGACCAGCACGTCCACCCCCTGGTGAACCTCCCCCCGAAGGCCGCCCTGTCCAAGCTGGTCAACAGCTTGAAGGGCGTCAGCTCCCGCCGACTCCGCCAGGAGTTCCCCGGCCTCGTCCGCCACTTCTGGCGGGCACAACGACTCTGGTCCGGCTCGTACTTTGCCGGGTCAGTTCGGCGGGGCCTCGTTGTCGATGGTCCATCAGTACATCGAGCAGCAGAATCGCCCGCCGTGACGCGCGGGTCAGAGCAGTCCTGAGAATCGCTTCACCACCGGGCCAAAGCCCGATGCACTGCGACTAGTCCCGGTAGCAGCTGTGCGCGGGTCTCACCGGAGACCCGCGCACGGCGTACCCGCTACGGTTTGACGGTGAGGCGGGCCGCGACCGGGAGGTGGTCGCTGCCCGTGCGGGGCAGGGTCCAGGAGGCCTCCGGCTTGATGCCGCGGACCATGATCTGGTCGATGCGGGCCATCGGGAACTGCGCGGGCCAGCTGAAGCCGAAGCCGTCGCCCGCCGCGCCCTGGGTGGAGCGCATCTGCGAGGTGACCTCGGACAGGGCGCGGTCGTTCATGGTGCCGTTGAGGTCGCCGAGCAGGATGACGTTCTTCAGCGGTTCGGCGGCGAGCGCGGCGCCCAGCGCGTCGGCGCTGTTGTCGCGCTGGTTGGCGGTGAAGCCGGCCTTCAGCTTGACCCGTACCGAGGGCAGGTGGGCGACGAAGGCGGCGACCTGCCCGTGGGGGGTGTCCACGGTGGCGCGCATGGCGCGGGTCCAGCCCATCCGGATGTCGACCGGCTGGCTGGCGGTCAGCGGGAACTTGCTCCACAGGCCGACCGTGCCCTCGACCGAGTGGTACTTGTACGTCCCCGCCAGGGCCTTCTCGTAGACGGGGACGGCGCTGCCCTTGAGCTCGGTCAGGGCCAGGATGTCGGCGCCGGACTTGGCGACCGATTCGGCGGTGCCGCGGGGGTCGGTGTTGTCGGCGTCGACGTTGTGGGTGGCGACCATGAGGTTTCCGCCGGAGCCGGACTTGTCGGTGACCAGGCCGCCGAAGAGGTTCGCCCAGACCACGGCCGTCAGCAGTATCGCGATCAGCGCGGTGGCGGACTTGCGGATCACGGCGCCGACCAGCAGGACCGGGACGGCCAGGCCCAGCCAGGGCAGGAAGGTCTCGGTGAGGCTGCCGAGGTTGCCGACGTCGTTGGGCAGCTCGGCGTGGAAGATCATGACGAGGGAGAGCAGCGCGGCGAGGCCGGCCAGTACGAGCCCGCGGCGCCAGATGCCCGGGTCGCGCCTCAGTTCGGCCAGCCGGCGCCGGAACGGGGATCCGGAGGGCTCGGGATCCGAGCCGCCGTTCCCCGATTCCGTCATGTACGCCTGTGCCATGCCACTGCCCTCGCTGCCGTGCTCGCGCTCCGTTCCCGCCTCTTGACCCTAGGCGATGAGCGGAGCCTTCCGTGCCGTTTGTCCCGGCCGTACGTCCGGGAGGACGAACGGCCATGCGGACGCAGTTCCGGTTGTCACGAAACGCGCACATTCGCTCGCGCACCCCTGGGGCCGGCCAGGAGTGTGACGAACCGGGCCTCGCGCCACTTCCGCCCCGGGCCGGACGAGTGCCACCATGGTGAGTGAGTCCGGGGACGCCGTGAGGGCGCCTCGAGATGACATCAAGGAGCAGTTGCAATGACGCATGCCGTTTCGCCTGCCCGCGAAGCCGCCTCCCCCACCCTGTACGGAGGCACGGGCACCCGGCGCATCACCGTCCGCGACCTCACCCTCGCCAAGGAGCGCGGCGAGAAGTGGCCCATGCTGACCGCCTACGACGCGATGACCGCGTCGGTCTTCGACGAGGCCGGCATCCCGGTCATGCTCGTCGGTGACTCGATGGGCAACTGTCACCTCGGCTACGAGACCACCGTCCCGGTCACGATGGACGAGATGACCCTGCTGTCGGCGGCCGTGGTGCGGGGCACCAGCCGGGCCCTGATCATCGGCGACCTGCCGTTCGGCTCGTACCAGGAAGGCGCCGTGCAGGCGCTGCGCAGCGCCACCCGCCTCGTCAAGGAGGCCGGGGTCGGCGCGGTCAAGCTGGAGGGCGGCGAGCGCTCGCTGGCCCAGACCGAGCTGATCGTGCAGTCCGGCATCCCCGTCATGTCGCACCTGGGCCTGACCCCGCAGTCCGTGAACGCCATGGGCTACCGGGTGCAGGGCCGCGGCGACGAGGCCGCGCACCAGCTGCTGCGCGACGCGAAGGCCGCGCAGGACGCGGGCGCCTTCGCGGTGGTGCTGGAGCTGGTCCCGGCCGAGCTGGCCGCCGAGGTCACCCGGTCCCTGCACATTCCGACGGTCGGCATCGGCGCGGGCGCGGAGTGCGACGCGCAGGTGCTGGTGTGGACGGACATGATGGGCCTGACGAGCGGGAAGCTGCCGCGCTTCGTCAAGCAGTACGCGAACATCCGCCGGACGATGGGCGACGCGGCGAAGGCCTTCGCCGAGGACGTGGTCGGCGGAACGTTCCCGCAGGCGGAGCACGCCTTCCACTAGTACGTCCACCGGTACCGACAGCCCGCCGATGCGTCCATCGGCGGGCTGTCGGTCATCTGTCGGCGGGCTGTCAGTGGCGCCTGGTCCCATGGTGGACATGACGCGAAACGACAAGAACCCCAATGCCGTGGTGGTGCGGGGGCTGGTCAAGCACTACGGCGGTCCTCAGGGAACACGAGCCCTGGACGGTGTGGACCTCGATGTCCGCGAGGGCACCGTCCTCGGGGTCCTCGGCCCCAACGGCGCCGGCAAGACCACCCTCGTACGCTGCCTCTCCACCCTGATCACCCCCGACGCCGGAACGGCGACGGTCGCGGGCTTCGACGTGGTCCGCCAGCCGCGGCAGCTGCGCCGCACCATAGGCCTGACCGGCCAGTACGCCTCGGTCGACGAGAAGCTCTCCGGCTGGGAGAACCTCTACATGATCGGCCGGCTGCTCGACCTGTCCCGCAAGGACGCCCGGACCCGCGCCGACGAGATGCTGGAGCGGTTCTCCCTGACGGAGGCGGCCAAGAAGGCCGCCATGAACTACTCCGGCGGCATGCGCCGCCGGCTGGACCTGGCCGCCTCGCTGATCGGCAACCCTGCCGTCCTCTACCTGGACGAGCCGACCACGGGCCTGGACCCCCGCACCCGCAACGAGGTGTGGGACGAGGTGCAGCGGCTGGTCGCCGAGGGCGCAACCGTCCTGCTCACCACCCAGTACATGGAGGAGGCCGAGCAGCTCGCCAGCGAGCTGACGGTCATCGACCGCGGCAAGGTCATCGCCAACGGCAAGGTCGACGAGCTGAAGGCCCGCGTCGGCGGCCGGACCCTGAAGGTCCGCCCCGTCGACCCCTCCGACCTGCCCGGGATGGCCCGCGCGCTGGCGGAGACCGGGCTGGACGGGCTCGCCGGCTCCCAGGCGGTGCCGGACGAGGGCGTGCTGCTGGTCCCGATCCTGAGCGACGAGCAGCTGACCGCCGTGGTGGGCCTGCTGGCCGCCCGCGGGTACGCGATCGCCGACCTCGGCACCTACCTGCCCAGCCTGGACGAGGTGTTCCTGTCGATCACCGGCCAGAAGCCCACCATCGAGATGACCGAGGAGGTCGCGGCATGAGCACCGTAACCACGACGAAGCAGCCCGCCGACACCGCGCCCGCCCGGGTCCCGGCCGCCGAGCCGCCCGACGAGGGCCGCATCGGCCTGCGGGCCAACCTGCGGCACATCGGCGCCCTGGTGCGCCGCAACGCGCTGCAGATCAAGCAGGACCCGGAGTCGATGTTCGACGCCGTGCTCATGCCGATCATCTTCACGCTGCTGTTCGTGTTCGTCTTCGGCGGCGCGATCTCCGGCAAGGGCAACCAGGAGGCGTACGTCAACTACGTCATCCCGGGCCTGATGGCCATGATGGGCATGAACATCTCGATGGCGGTCGGCACCGGCGTCAACGACGACTTCAAGAAGGGCGTCATGGACCGCTTCCGGTCCATGCCGATCGCGCGGTCCTCCGTGCTCCTCGCGAAGATCGTCGTCGAGGTGGGCCGGATGCTCGTCGCGATCACGATCCTGCTGTCGGTGGGCTTCATCCTGGGCCTGTCGATCAAGACCTCGGTGCTGGACCTGTTCCTGGCGATCGGCCTGTCGACCGTCTTCGGCGCCTCGCTGATGTGGATCTTCATCCTGCTCGGTCTGACGATGAAGACCGCTCAGGCCGTCCAGGGCATGGCGATGCTGGTCCTGATGCCGCTCCAGTTCGGCAGCTCGATCTTCGCCCCGCCGTCCACCATGCCGGGCTGGCTCCAGTCCTTCACCGACTACAACCCGCTGTCCAACCTGGCCGACGCGGCGCGCGGCCTGATCAACGGCGGAGCGGTCGCCCACTCCGTGTGGATGACCCTCGGCTGGTCGCTGGCCATCACGGCGGTCACCATGCCGCTCGCGGTACGGAAGTTCCGCCAGAAGACCTGATCCGGGACGAAGGTCCGGTCCGGATCGCGTCCCGGGACGGGCCCCGCACGGGGGGCCGGGTCAGACCAGGGCGGTGGCCTCCTCCAGGGTGAGGCCGCCGCCTTCGGCGTGCGCCGCCTCGTACGCGGCGTCACCGAGCGCCGCCCGGGCCAGCTCCTCGGCCCGGGCGGCGTCCTCGCGTTCCGTGGTGACGGGGAAGTGCCGGGGCGGCAGGTGGGCGCGGTAGGCGCCGAGCAGCCGGGCCGCGTCGTACTCCCGCCGCGGGCCGCCGAGCGAGACCAGCGAGACGGCCGCGGTCATCAGGTAGACCGCCGGCATCTGCGGGGCCACCATCCGGACCAGCGGGTCCTGGACGGTCCCCACGGCCTGGCGGAGGTGTGCGAGCGCCTCCTCGTACCTGCCCTGCTGGTTGTCCAGCCAGGCCATGGTGCCGAGCAGGAAGCCGTCGAAGATGGCGAAGGCGCCGAAGGCGAACTCCTCGCGCAGCATGCGGAGCTGGGCGCGGGCCTCGGGGATCCGCCCGGTGCGGCCGAGGATGCCCGCGAGGAACATCCGGGCGGCGGGCATGGCCTCGTTGCCGAACTTCGCCACGGTGGCGACGATCTCGGTGAGGATCTCCTCGGCCTCCGCGATCTCGCCGCTCTCGACGAGGGTCCCGGCCATCCGCACCCGCAGGACCGTCACCTGGGCCTTGGCGCCCAGCCGTTCGGCGTACGCGATCGCCTCGCGGAAGTCCCGGGCCGCCAGGCCGTACTCGCCGCGCTTCTCCCGGGACTCGGCGCGGGCGGAGAGCGCCTCGGCGCAGCCCCAGGCATCGCCGAGCTCGCGGAACAGGGCCAGGCTCTCGTCGGCGTCGCGGGAGGCGTCGCCGGCCCAGTCGGCCCGGTTGGCGAGGATGTTGGCGCGGAGCTGGAGCGCGGAGGCCAGTTCCCAGCGGTAGCCGAGCGCGCGGGCGGTGGCGACGGTCTCGTCGACGACCAGCTGGAGCAGCCCGGGGTCGCCGGAGATCATGACGGCGTAGATCCAGAGGGAGGCGGGCGTCCGGCAGGTCTGCGGGAGTCCGGGCCGGTAGGTGGCGAGCATGCCGTCGACCTGGGCGCGGACCCCCGGGGTGTTCCACTCCTCGTTGGTCTGGTCGCGGGCGGCCAGCCGGACCAGGTGGACCGCGCGCCAGGCCTCGGTGAGCACTTCGCCGCTGTAGGGCGGGGGCGTGTCGACGAGCCGCTCGTACACGGGCTCCGCGGGGACGACGGGCGCCACGAAGGGGTCGGGACCCAGTCCGACGGCCGCTTCGGTCCAGTGCCGGGACTCGCTGCGCAGGTCGTGCATGTGCCAGTACCAGCCCAAGGAGTGGATGAGGCAGAGCACCTCGTCGGCGTCCCGGGTGGCGACGGCCCGGCGCAGGGCGGTACGGATGTTCTCGTACTCGGTGCCGAGCCGGTCGGCCGCCGCACGCTGGCCGTGGCCGCGGAGCAGCGGCTCGGTGGTCCGGGCGAGCTCGCGGTAGTGGACGAGGTGGCGGTGCTCGGTGGCCTCGCGGTCGCCGTCGGCCTCGGCGAGCCGCTCGGCGGCGTACTCGGCGACGGTCTCCAGGAGCCGGTAGCGCATCCCGGAGCGGTCGGGTCCGGGGGCGGCGACGACGAGGGACTTGTCGACGAGGGAGCCGAGTACGTCGGCCACGTCCCAGGCCGCGGGGCCGTCGCCCTCGGGGCCGTCGTCCTCGGCGCATACGGCCTCGGCGGCGGCCAGGTCGCAGCCGCCGGCGAAGACGGACAGGCGGCGCAGGACGGTGCGTTCGGGTGCGTCCAGCAGGTCCCAGGACCAGTCGACGACAGCGCGCAGGGTCTGCTGGCGGGGCAGCAGCGTACGGGAGGTGCGCGCGCCGGTGGTCAGCAGGCGGAAGCGGTCGTCGAGCCGGTCGGCGATCTGGCGCGGGGTGAGCAGCCGCAGCCGGGCGGCCGCCAGCTCGATCGCGAGCGGCAGCCCGTCGAGGCGCCGGCAGATCTCCGCGGCGGCGGCCGGGTCCTCGTCCGGCGTGAACCCGGGGCGGGCGGCGGCCCCGCGGTCGGCCAGCAGCCGCAGCGCGACCGGGTCGGGCAGCGGTTCCACCGGGCGCAGCAGCTCGCCGGGGACGCCCAGGGGTTCGCGGCTGGTGGCCAGGATCTGCACGCCGGGGCAGTGCGTGAGGAGGCGTTCGGCGAGCTCGGCGGCGGCGTCGATGACGTGCTCGCAGTTGTCGAGCAGCAGCAGGAGGCGGCGGCGCGCGCAGTGTTCGGCGAGCCGGCCGAGCGGTTCGTCCCCGGCCCGGTCGGTCAGTGCCCGCAGCTCCTCGGCGGAGGCGCCGCGCAGCTTGGTCTCGCGTGCGCCGAGCGCGGCGAGCGCCGCCTCGGCCACCTCCTCGGGGTCGGCCGGTCCGTCGACGGGTGCCAGCTCGACGAGCCACACCCCGTCGGGCCAGCCGCCCTCCTCGGTGTGCGCCTTGGCGGCGTGCGCTTCGGCGGCCTCCTGCGAGAGCCGGGTCTTGCCGGCTCCGCCGGGGCCGAGCAGGGTGACGAGCCGCGCCCGCGCGAGGTCCTCCCCGATGGCCCGGATGTCCTCCTCGCGGCCGACGAAGGTGGTCAGCCGGGCCCGCAGATTGCCCTGGTCGGGCGGTACGGGCCTCGGCGCCGGGGTCGTCGGGGCCACTGCGGCCGGGGCCACCGGGGCCGGGTCCGGGACCAGGAGTTCCGCGTGCAGGGCGCGCAGGGCGGGTCCCGGGTCGGTGCCCAGGCGGGCGGCGAGGTCGCGCCGGACCTCCTCGTAGGCGGCCAGTGCCTCCGCCGGGCGGCCCGCGTCCCGCAGCGCCCGGATGCGCAGCGCGTGCAGGGGTTCGTCCAGCGGCTGCTGCCCGCACAGTGCGGCCAGCTCGGGCAGGGCCCGCTCCGCCTCGCCCAGGGCCAGGGCCGCCTCCAGTCGGCCCCGGCGCGCGTCCATCCGTACGGCCTCCCAGCGCGCGGCCTCCCGGACCGGGTCGGGGAGGGACGAGAGCGCCGGGCCGCGCCACAGCGCGAGGGCCTCGTCGTAGAGTGCGGCGGCGCCTGCGGGGTCCGGCTCGGCCGCGGCGGAGCGTACGAGGCGCTCGAAGCGGTAGAGGTCGACGTCCTCCCGGGCGGCGGCCAGGACGTACCCGCCCTCCTCGGAACGCACGGCCCCGTGCCCCAGCGCCCGCCGCAGCCGCGCGACCAGCGCCTGGAGGGCGGCCACGCCGTCGGCGGGCGGGTCCCCGGCCCAGACCTCGTCGACGAGCAGCGGCGCCGGCACCGCGCGCCCCGGCCGCAGCGCGAGCGCGGTCAGGAGCGCGCGCAGGCGCGCTCCGCCGACGGCGACGGGGGTGCCGTCGTCGCGGGCGGCCTGGGCGGTGCCGAGAATCACGTAGCGCACCGGCCCATTGTCCCCGGCCCCGGGCCCCGGCCGGGCCGGGGCCCGGGATAGGTTTCGCCGCATGGGTCACCAGGGCAGCCGCGGCGAGCGGCAGATCAGTTCCGTATTCCTCGGCATCGCGGCCGTCATGGCGGTGACCGGGTGGGCCGTGTGGACGGGGTACTCGACGAGCACCGGCCTGGCCGTCTTCCTCTTCGTGACGTCGGCGTGGATCGTCTCGCTGTGCCTGCACGAGTACGCGCACGCCCGCACGGCCCTGCACAGCGGCGACCTGTCGGTGGGTGCCAAGGGCTATCTGACGCTGAATCCGCTCAAGTACACGCACCTGCTGCTCAGCATCATCCTGCCGGTGCTCTTCGTGATCATGGGCGGGCTGGGCCTGCCCGGCGGTGCGGTGTACATCGAGCGCGACCGGATCCAGGGCCGTTGGAAGCACAGCCTCATCTCGGCGGCGGGCCCGCTGACGAACGTCGCCTTCGCGGCCGTGTGCACCGCCCCGTTCTGGCTGAACGCCCTCGACGGGGTCCCGGTGCCGTTCCGCTTCGCGCTCGCGTTCCTCGCGCTGCTCCAGGTCTCGGCGGCGATCCTGAACTTCCTGCCGGTGCCGGGCCTCGACGGCTACGGCATCATCGAGCCCTGGCTCTCCTACCGGGTCCGCCGCGAGGTGGCGCCACTGGCCCCGTTCGGCCTGATCGCCGTCTTCGCGCTGCTGTGGATCCCGGAGGTCAACGCGTTCTTCTTCGACGCGGTGAACGGCGTCCTCTCCGCGCTGGGCGTGACCGACCTGGAGACGTACTGCGGCCGCGACCTCTACCGCTTCTGGCAGGACGGCGACGGCTTCTGCGCGGTCCCGGTCGACTAGGGGGTGTCTGGCGGGACGGTCGGGCCCCTGGTCAGATCGTGACGGGGCCGTGGACGGTGGCGAACTCGACCGAGACCAGGCCCGGTTCCTCGTCCTCGACCCAGGTGACGTCGATCTGGTCGAGGGGGTGGTCGGCCGGTTCGCCGAGGAATTCGGCGATGGAGGCGGCGTCGCCGGCGATGGAGACCCCGTGGATGGTGGTGGGGGTGCGCGGTTCGGCGCTCGGGCGCTCCTCGGTGGGGACCAGCCACTGGAGGAAGTAGGGCAGTTGCGGGTCCTCCAGCAGCTCCAGCAGGCCGATCTGCTTCCACCTCAGGTCGAACCCGTCGGGGCGGACACGGTGGCCCTCGGCCGAGGTGCGTCCGAGGCGGGCCTCGACCGGGGTGATGTCGTCGACGGAGACCACCCAGCCGAGCCAGCCGCCGCCCTCGGCGGCGCGGCGCGCGACCGCCTGGCCGAAGGGTGCGCGGTCGGCGGCGGGGTGGTCAAGCGTGGTGACGACCTCGACGTAGGTGCCGCCGCTCAGCGGGAGAATGAAATTGCGGGTGCCGAACCGCGGGTGCACGCCCCCGTCGACGAACCCGGCACCGAGGGCCGATCCGATCCACTGGACGGTCGAGACGAAGCTGTCGCGGGCCACCGCATAGGACACGTGATCAAGTCGCACCGCGCCATCATCACCCGGCAACCCGCACAAATCCCGACGCCACGCCCGCCGCCCCGGCCGCGTCCCCCGGCGGCTTCAGCCGCGGATTCAGCCGCGGAGCGGATCGGTCATCCTCAAGAGACGGCCTAGCGCCGGGCGGCGCCCGCGGCCTTCTGGGCCTTGGCCTTGCGCATGTAGAACCACGCCATGTTGGACGTCACACCCGCCATGAGCACCCAGACGATGCCGAGGAAGCTGCCCTCCACGAAGGCGACCACGGCCGCGGCGATGGCGAGGACGCAGACGACGATGGCGAACACGGCAAGGCGCGGCATGGAAGGAACTCCTCGGGGACACTGAAGCGGGTCGAGCCCCTCCAGTGTCCCCCATGCCCCGCAGTGCCCGTGTAAGGGCGCGGGCCCCCGCCGTGCGGCTCAGACGTCCGTGAGGCGCAGGCCCGCGTGGGCCTTGTAGCGGCGGTTGGTGGAGATCAGGTTGGCGACCAGGGATTCGACCTGGTGCGCGTTGCGCAGGCGGCCGGCGAAGACGCCGCGCATGCCCGGGATGCGGGCGGCCAGGGCCTGGACGAGGTCGGTGTCGGCGCGGGATTCGCCGAGGACCATCACGTCGGTGTCGATCTCGTCGATGGACTCGTCCTGGAGCAGGACCGCCGACAGGTGGTGGAAGGCCGCGGTGACGCGGGAGTCCGGGAGCAGGGCCGCGGCCTGCTGGGCCGCGCTGCCCTCTTCGACCTGGAGGGCGTACGCGCCCTGCTTGTCGAAGCCCAGCGGGTTGACGCAGTCCACCACGAGCTTGCCCGCGAGGTCCTCGCGCAGTGCTTCGAGGGTCTTGGCGTGGCCCTCCCACGGCACGGCGATGATCACGATGTCGCTGCGGCGCGCGCACTCGGCGTTGTCCGCGCCCTCCACGCCGAGGCCCAGCTCGTCGGCGGCGGTCTGCGCGCGGTCGGCGGCGCGGGAGCCGATGATCACCTTCTGTCCGGCGCGGGCGAGCCGGTAGGCGAGGCCGCGGCCCTGGTCGCCGGTGCCGCCGAGGACGCCGACGACGAGGCCGGAGACGTCCGGCAGGTCCCACGGGTCCTTGGCCGGCGCCTTGGCGGGGGTCTGCTGCGTGCTGTCTGTGGAGGTCATGGGGGCGAGGGTACTGCCGAGTACCGCACAGTCGAAGAGCGGGGAAGCGCTCCCGTATGTCCGTTGCATGGTGCAGGATGCCGGTATGGACGCCGTGAGAGTCGCGCTGCTGCGCGAGGTGCTGGCCGGTACGCAGTGGCCGGGTGCCGCGCGGCGCTTCGCGGGCTCGCTGAGGCGTGCCGTGGTGCCGGCCGGCGGTGGTCTGCTGCTCGTGGGGACCGCGCAGTACGAGCCCTGGCACCTGGCGGCCCACCTGGTGGACGAGGCCGCCTGGTCCGGGCTTCCCGAGCTGGCGCCCACGCTCGTACGCCACCGCGTGCTGCCGGGGGAGCCGGCGCACCTGTCGGTCGGGCTGAGCCGGCTGGAGGCGGCCCGGCGCGGGCACACCCTGCTGGTGGTGGCTCCGGAGCGGCCCGGCGAGGGGCTGCTGGAGCGGGTCCACGACGCCCGCCGGGCGGGAGCGACCGTGCTGTCCCTGGACGGCGGCGATCCGGATCTCGGGACGCTCGCGCACGACGCGCTGTCGGTGCCGGAGGGCTCCGCCGAGCTGGACCTGGACACGGTGCAGCACCTGGTCAGCGCGGCGGCCGGGGAGAACAGCCTGCCCGTGCAGCGCGGGCCGCGCGGGCTGCGGGACCGGCTGGCGCGGCTGGCCGATCAGCTGACCGCGCCGCCGCCCAGCCGCTGGTAGCCGGTCCGAGGGCGGCGGACCCGGGGCCGGATCCGGACCCGGGCCCAGGAGCGGACCCGGGCCCCGCTACTGGGCCGTGCCCTCTTCTTCCTCACGGGTCTTGTCGTTCCACTTCGGGTCGTTCTGCCATTCGAGATTGCGTTCCTGCGCCGTCTCCATGGCGCGTGCGGCTTCCTCGGGGGTGCCGTAGGGGCCGAACCGGTCCTTGGCGGGGCACTCGGGTCCCTCTTCGACCTTGTGGTGGACCAGGCAGTAGTACCACTCGCCCGCTTTGCCCACCTGGCGCTTCTTGAACACGGCCATCGTCGTCAGGCTCCTCTCGATACCGCTCTCTGCCGCCATGCTGCCCCATCCCCGCTGGATACACTCGCTTGCATGTCTGGCCAGTCACTGCTCGTACCAGGCGAGCTTTCTCCCGTCCGTTCCGTTCCCGGAAACATCCGCCGGCCCGAGTACGTGGGCAAGCCCGCGCCCACTCCGTACACCGGACCGGAGGTGCAGACGGCCGAGACCATCGAGGCCATGCGCATCGCCGGCCGCATCGCCGCCCGGGCGATGGAAGAGGCCGCCAAGCTGATCGCGCCGGGGGTGACCACCGACGAGCTGGACCGGGTCGCCCACGAGTACATGTGCGACCACGGCGCGTACCCCTCCACTCTGGGCTACCGCGGCTTCCCCAAGTCCCTGTGCTCCTCGCTCAACGAGGTCATCTGTCACGGCATCCCCGATTCGACCGTCCTGCGCGACGGCGACATCGTGAACCTCGACGTGACCGCGTACATCGGCGGAGTGCACGGCGACAACAACGCCACGTACCTGTGCGGCGACGTGGACGAGGAGTCGCGGCTGCTGGTGGAGCGCACCCGCGAGGCTCTGAACCGGGCCATCAAGGCCGTCAAGCCGGGCCGCCAGATCAACGTCATCGGCCGGGTCATCGAGTCGTACGCGAAGCGTTTCGGCTACGGCGTGGTCCGTGACTTCACCGGCCACGGGATCAACTCGTCCTTCCACTCCGGCCTGATCATCCCGCACTACGACAGCCCCCACGCCACCACCGTCATCGAGCCCGGGATGACCTTCACCATCGAGCCGATGCTGACCCTGGGCACCCACGAGTACGACATGTGGGCGGACGGTTGGACGGTCGTCACGAAGGACCGCAAGCGCACCGCGCAGTTCGAGCACACCCTGGTGGTGACGGACACCGGGACGGAGATCCTGACCCTGCCGTAGCCCTCCGGTGGAGCCCGGCTGGAATTTTTTTACCGACAAGGCGTCGGGAACACATTGACTTAGGCAAGCCTAAGTAAGAGGATCAGGTGTGGCGGCAGTGCTGCCACGCCCGTTTCCTCTTCCTCCGGAGGTCCGTCTTGGACGCCTTCTCGACCGTCATCCGTGTCGCGTCGCACGAGCAGCACACCGAGGCAGAGACCTCGACCTTCATGAGCGACCTGCTCGGCGGCCGGCTCGGGGTGGACGCCTACACGCGCTACACCGAGCAGCTGTGGTTCGTCTACCGGGCCCTGGAGGACGCCGCCGAGTCCCTGAAGGACGATGCGGTGGCCGGCCCGTTCATCCAGCCCGAGCTGATGCGCGTCGCCGAGATCGAGCGGGACCTCGCGCACCTGCTGGGCGCCGACTGGCGCGAGAGCGTCGTGGCGCTGCCCGCCACGGAGGCCTACGCCGCCCGCGTGGCGGAGTGCGCCGCCCAGTGGCCGGGCGGGTACGTCGCCCACCACTACACCCGCTACCTGGGCGACCTCTCCGGCGGCCAGATCATCCGCGACAAGGCCGAGCGGACCTGGGGCTTCGAGCGCAAGGGCGACGGCGTCCGCTTCTACGTCTTCGCGGACATCTCCAACCCGGCGGCCTTCAAGCGGACCTACCGCGAGCTGCTGGACGCGATCGCCGCGGACGACCTGGAGAAGCAGCGCATCATCGACGAGTGCAAGCGCGCCTTCGACTTCAACGGCGCGGTCTTCCGCGAGCTGGGCGAGCAGTTCCCGCTGAGCGCGTAGCAAGAACGGCGAGGCCTACGGCGAGAGGGCCGGCCCGGTGCACGGCGCACCGGGCCGGCCCTCTCGCGTACGTCCCGTGAAGTGCGGGCGCCGCCCTACGACGCGAAGCGGACGCGGCCGCCGATCTCCACCGTGCCGTCCGGTCCGGGGGCGGTGAGGATCTGGGAGCCCGCGCCCTGGGTGATGTTCAGGGCGCGGTTCAGCTCGGCCGTCAGCAGGATCGCCGCCGAGCCGGTGGCCTCGTCCTCGACGATGGCTCCCCCGGGGCAAGCCCCGGCTCCACAGGAGCGGCTGTCGCCGCACGAATGTCGGCGCGGAAAGCCGCGCGCGCGGACCCGCCCCGCGGCCTCGTCCTCCCAGGCCCAGGCGTACAGCCAGCCCTCGCCGGGCGGCGGGGCGGGCAGCGCCTCGACCTCGGCGACGGTGGCGTACTGCTCGGTGCGCTTGCCCGCGACCCATTCGGGGCGGGCCGTGATCCAGGTGAACTCCCCGTCGTCGCGGGCCCATACGGAACCGGCCGGCGGCTGGAGCTCCCCGATGTCGAGCAACCAGGCGACCCCGACCAGCGGATGACCGGCGAAGGTCATCCGCGTGCCGGGGGTGCGGATGTCGACGACCCCGCGCTCGGGGTCGTCGACGAACACCGTCTCGCTGTAGCCGAGTTCGGCGGCCAGCTCCTGCCGCGACCGGTCGTCGGGGCAGGTCCGGCCGTCGCGCACGACACCGAGCAGGTTGCCGTACCGGCCGTCACCCGCGCAGAAGACCTTGAGGACATCGAGATCGTTCACGCGGGCATTCAAACACGGGTCAGCTCAGCACCGTGCGGCGGCGGCGCCCGAGGAACACCGCGCCCGCACCGGCCGCGATCACCGCGGCGGAGGCGCCGAGCAGGGTCCCCGCCGGGATCTCGGAGCCGGTGGTGGCGAGGTTTCCGCCGACGGAACCGGCGCCTCCGGCCGTGGAACCGCCGGCGGCGGTCCCACCGGTGGTGCCGCCCGTGGCCGAGAGGGTGGCGTCCTTGTCGACGGCCACGGAGAAGCTGACCGGGTCGACCGGGTCCCCCGCGTGGTACATGGAACCGGTGGTGGCGTTGGCGAAGGTGGCCGCGCCCTCGGCGGTGAAGGCCGCCGGGACCGCGTTCAGGGCGAGCACGCCGCCCTTGGTCCTGTAGTCGGTCTTCGACAGGTCGAGCGTCGCGAAGGGGACGCCCGCCTTGGTGCCGGAGGCGTTCGTGACGTCGACGTACAGGGTGCCGGCCTTGCCGGTGGCCTCGACGCGGAGGTTGGCGAAGCTCATGTCGATGCCGTGGGCCGCGTACTGGAAGCGGAGGTTGCCCTCGAAGGAGGCGCTCAGCTTCTGCTTCTTGGCGTCCAGCTCGCCCTTGCCGAAGGCGAAGTCGAAGAGGTCACCGCTCTTGACGGCCCCGCCGGCCGGGGTGATCGAGCCCGCGCTCTGCACGTAGCGGCGGAAGGACTCCTTCACGCCCCACGTCAGCTTGCCGCCGAGCACCTTCTGCGGGCCGTCGGCGGTCGCCGTCGCCGTGGGCTGCGCGGTGGTGGTCGCCGTCCTCGACGGGGTGGGGGTGGGGGTCGGGGTGGGCGTGGGCCTGGACGACGGGGTCGAGCTGGGCGTGGCGCTCGGCGAGGCGGGCTTCTCGAACTCCAGCTTCACCGTCAGCGGGTCGCCGTCCACGCCCTTGTAGGGGCCGCCGAGTTCGGCCGCGGCCTGCTCCGTGATCTTGGTGGGCAGGTTCTCGGTGCTGCGGCCGGCGACGAAGTCGGCGAGCGGCACGTCCTGCTTGGTCTCCGCGCCCTTCTTCGCCACGTCGGCCGTGACCTTCTGGGTGGCGGTGTCGAACCGGAAGTCGGACAGCGTGACTTCGAAGCCGTGCGCCGGCGAGGCGAAGGTGACTCCACCCTTGAAGGCGGCCTTCACCGTGTGCGCGGCGGGGTCGTACGCGCCACCGACCGCCCCCAGCTGGAAAGTTCCGTCGGCGTTCACCCTGGCCCCGTCGGAGCCCGTGATGGTTCCGCCCGCGCCGCCCTGCTCGACCGGGCGCGTCACGTACTTGCGGTACCGCTCCAGGACGCCCCAGTCGAACGTGCCGCCGATGACCTTCATGACCGGTGCCGCGGCGGGGGCCGCGCCGGGGGCCGCCTCGCCCGCGGCCGTAGCGGGTATGGCGAAGGCGGTGACACCGAGGGCGGCGGCGGTGAGGACGGCGGCCGCGAGGTTGATCGGGCGGCGGTTCGAGGACATGGCTGGGGGTCTCCTGAAGCAGAGGGAAGAGGAAGGCGAGATGGGCGGGGCGGGGCGGGGCGGTGCGGCGCTACGGCGCGCCGGGCGGGGCCGGGGCCTCGGCCGGCGCGTCCGTCGCGGCGTCCGCACCGGTCGCACCGGTCGTACGGCGCTTGCGGACCACCAGGAAGGCGGCACCGCCCGCCAGGACCAGCAGGGCCACCGCGAGGGCGACGTACAGCCCGGTGTTCGAGGACCCCTCCGCGTCGGCTCCGGTGGCGGCGGGAGCGGGGGCGCTCGGCGAGGCTGCCGCGGGCGGGGCCGTGGAGCCGAGGTCGGGCAGGGCCGGCAGCTGCGCGCCGGACTCCAGGGCGACGGCGAGCGAGACGGGGTCCATCTCGGTGCCCGCTTTGTACATGGAGGACAGGGCCGTGGTCCTGAAGGCCTCGGACCCGCCCTCGGTGAGCGTGGCCGGGGCCTCGGTCAGCGTGGCGAGCTTGCCCTCGGTCTTCAGCCCCCCGGCGTCGAACTCCACCAGCGCGACGGCGTTCTTGGTCCCGGCGGCGGTGGTGACGTCGGCGGACAGGACGCCCTTGCCGTTCTCCACCTTGACGCTCACCTTGCCGAACTTCAGGTCCAGGTCGGCGCCGGTGAACCGGACCGTGCCCGCGAAGGCCGCGTCCAGGACGCCCTTCTGGCCGTCGTACGAGCCCTTGCCCTGCGGGAAGCGGAACAGGGCCCCGCCGTCCTGGGCGCCTTCGGCGAGGGTCCACTTGCCCTGGCCGATGGAGCCGGTGACGTACTCGCGGAAGGTGCGGCGCACTCCCCAGTCGACGGCGGCGTCGGCGAAGGTGGCCTGCGAGGTCTCGGGGGTCTGCGGTGCCTGCGGGGTCCCGGTGGGCGCCGTCGGCTGCTGTGCGGCCGGGGCGGTCTTGACGTCGGCGGACAGCGAGACGGGGTCGAGCTGCGCACCGGCGGCGTAGTAGCCCGCGAAGGCCTTGGCGCCCTGATCGGTCAGGGTCGCCGGGACGTTGGTGAGGGTCAGCGGGCTGCGGCCGCCCTTCATGTCGATGCCGCCGACGCCGAGCGTGGCGAAGGGCACCTGGGACTGGCTGGTGACCGCGCCGGTGTCCTTGGCCTTGCTGGAGACGTCCGCGTACAGAGTGCCGCGGCCGCCCGAGATCTTGACGGTGGGCCGGCTGACGGTCATGTCGAGCTCGTGGGCGCCGTCGGGCTTCTGGTGCCCCTGGAAGGTGACCCCTCCCGAGTAAGAGGCCTCGAAGGTGCCGGAGTCCGGGTCGTAGGAGCCGCTCGCCGAGTGGAAGCGGAACAGGCTGCCGCCCACGGTGGCGGCGCCGCTCTTCAGCTTGAAAGAACCTTTCGCCACCGGCCCGGTGACATAACTCTGGAAAGACGATTTGATGCCCCAGTCGAGCCGACCCCCCTGCACGGTGCCCGCATGGGCGGCGGCGGCCGGGAGCAGGGCCCCCAGCAGGGCCGCCAACAGGGCGACTGCGAGGGTACGGGCGGGTCTTGCGGGCATGAATGTCCCCTCCAGGGTCTAGCAAGCAAGGTTAGGCTAACCTAAGCTATCCCCGGCCGGGTACGGAACCCCCCGGTCCCCACAACCTCAGTCGGACGATCAGGACGGTGCCTTCGTGCCTACGCCCGCCGCGTCACACCGCATTCCCCGTATCGCTCTTGCCTTGGCAGCACTGGCACTTGCGCTCACGGGCTGCGGAGGTACGGCCACCACTCCGGGCTCATCCGCCCGCCCCGCCGCCGCCCCGGACCGGGTGGAGCCGCTCACCCCGGCGCCGGCTCCGGCTCTGCCGGTGACCGTGCCCTCGGTGGACGGGACCCGGGTCACGGTCGCCTCGGCGGACCGGCTCGTACCGCTGACCGGCAGCCTCAACGAGATCGTCCACACGCTGGGGCTCGGCGACCGGGTCGTGGCCCGGGACATCACCGCCACCTTCGAACAGGCCTCGGCACTGCCGGTGGTGACACGTGGCCACGACGTCTCGGCGGAGAGCGTGCTCTCGCTCCGCCCGACGCTGGTGCTGGCGGAGACCACCAGCGGTCCCGCAGAAGCGATTCAGCAGATCCGCGACGCCGGCATCCCGGTCCTGGTCCTCGCCCCCGCCAAGAGCCTCGACGACGTACCGAAGCGGATCGACGCGGTGTCCGCCGCGCTGGGCGTCAAGGACGCCGGGGCCCGGCTGAACCAGCGCACCGCCGAGCGGATCGCCGCCGCCCGCAAGGACGTTCCGGCCACCGCCTCGGCCAAGAAGCCCCGGGTGGCCTTCCTCTACCTGCGCGGCACCGCTTCCGTCTACCTGCTGGGCGGTTCCGATTCCGGCGCGGCCTCACTGCTGGAGGCGGCCGGCGCGGTCGACACGGGCAAGGACTCCGGGCTGGGCAAGGACTTCACCCCGATCACCAGCGAGGCCCTGGCGGCCGCCGCGCCCGACGCGATCCTGGTCATGTCGAAGGGCCTCGAATCGGTCGGCGGCGTCGACGGCCTGGTCAAGGTGCCGGGCGTCGCCCAGACCCCGGCCGGCATGGACCGCCGGGTGGTCACGATCGACGACGGCGTCCTGCTCAACTACGGGCCCCGCACCGACCAGGTGCTCTCCTCCCTGGTCGCGCAGCTCTACGGCAAGGCCGCGTGATGACCCTGCCGTACGACTCCGACGCACTCGCCGACGCCGCGGCGGCTCAGCCCGCGCGGCTCAAAGACCCGGGGCTCCGCCCCGGACCCCGCGCCTCAAACGCCGGCGAGGCTGATTCCTGTCAGGCGGCGCCGCCATTGCCCGGCGGGCGGTCCAGCGCCCACGGACCCGAGGTTGCCCCGCCGGCACCGGGCCCGCAGACAAGCGGCATCGGCACCGGTAAAGATCCAGCCGCAGAACCCGGGAAGCCGCGCAGCCGCAAGGCCGCACTGCTCACCGCCGGGCTGGTCGGCACCCTGCTCCTGCTCGCCCTGCTCTCCACAGGAGTCGGCGCGTACGAGATCCCCCTCGGCGACGTGCTCGCCTCGGTACAGCACCGCGTCGGCCTCGGCGGAGCTCCGCTCGACCGGGTCGGCGAGAGCGTGCTGTGGAACGTACGGCTCCCCCGGGTCGTGCTCGCGCTGCTGGTCGGCGCGAGCCTCGGCTGCGCGGGCGCGCTCATGCAGGGCGTCTTCGGCAACCCCCTCGCCGAGCCGGGCGTGATCGGCATCTCGGCCGGCTCCGCCGTGGGCGCGGTCGCCGCCATCGGCCTCGGGCTCAGCTTCTTCGGCAACTGGACCATCACCGTCTGCGCGTTCGTCGCGGGCCTGATCACCGTCGCCTCCGTCTACCTCCTCTCCCGCAACGGCGGAAAGACCGAGGTCGTCACGCTCATCCTCACCGGGATCGCGGTCAACGCCTTCGCCGGCGCCCTGATCGGCCTGTTCGTCTTCTTCGCGGACAGCGGCCAGGTCAACCAGATCACCTTCTGGCAGCTCGGCTCCCTCGCCCAGGCCACCTGGCCCAAGGTGCTCGCCGTCCTGCCCTGCGCACTGGCCGGCCTGCTCGCCGCCCCCTTCTACGCCCGCCGCCTCGACCTCCTCGCGCTCGGCGAGCGGCCCGCGCGGCACCTGGGCATCGACGTCGAGCGGCTGCGGCTCGCCCTGATCCTGGTCGTCGCCCTGCTCACCGCCGCCGCCGTGGCCGTGGCCGGGGTCATCACCTTCGTCGGGCTGCTGGTCCCGCACCTGCTGCGGATGGCCAACGGTCCCGGTCACCGCTTCCTGGTGCCGGGCAGCGCCCTGGCCGGCGCCGTCGTCCTCATGGCGGGCGACCTGGCCGCCCGTACGATCGCCCGGCCCGCCGAGCTCCCGCTCGGCGTGCTGACCGCCCTGATCGGCAGCCCGTTCTTCTTCTGGCTGCTGCGCCGCACCCGCCGCAAGCAAGGAGGCTGGGCGTGACCAGCAAGCTGACCGGGCTGTTCGGCCGCCACAAGCGCACCGTTCCGGCCCGCCCGGCCCCCGGGGACGCCCTCGCCGAGATCGCGGACCTGCACGTCAGGCTCGGGGAGCGCGAGGTCCTCGCCGGGATCGACCTGACCGCCCGGGCGGGCGAGGTGCTGGCCCTGGTCGGCCCGAACGGCGCCGGCAAGTCCACGCTGCTGGCCGCGCTCGCCGCGGACCTGCCGGCGACCTCCGGGGTCGTACGGATCGACGGGCGCCCGGTGGGCGACTGGTCGGCGCCCGAGCTGGCCCTGCGGCGCTCCGTACTCCCCCAGTCGGCCGAACTGTCCTTCCCCTTTCCCGTCGGGGACGTCGTACGGATGGGCCGGGCCCCCTGGGCGGGCACCCCGTACGCCGAGGCCGACGAGGAGGCGGTGGCCGCCGCCATGGCCGCCACGGAGGTGACGGCCTTCGCCGACCGCCCCTTCTCGGCGCTCTCCGGCGGCGAGCGGGCCCGCGTCGCGCTGGCCCGCGTACTGGCCCAGCGGGCCCCGCTGCTGCTGCTCGACGAGCCCACCGCCGCGCTGGACCTGCGCCACCAGGAGCTGGTGCTGCGGATCTGCCGGGAGCGGGCCGCGGCCGGGGACGCCGTGGTCGTCGTCCTGCACGACCTGGGCCTGGCCGCCGCGTACGCGGACCGCGCGGCCGTGCTGCACGAAGGGCGCGTCGCGGCGGACGGCCTGCCGTCGGAGGTCTTCGACGGCGACCTGCTCAGCCTGGTCTACCGGCAGCCGGTCGAGGTCTTCCCGCACCCGCGCACCGGGGCCCCGCTGGTGGTTCCCGTCCGCGGCCCGGACGGTGCCCGTTCCGCTGTACGGAACGGGCATCCGGCGGCTTGACCTGCTTTTGACCCGGGATTGGGGGGCCCATGGGTGGCCCGTGATCGCCCTGTATCCGGCGGTAGCAGGTGTGCGCTGAATCACTGGACGAGTGGGTATGGGTCAGGTAAGCCTCGGTTAAGTTAGGTCCGCCTCACCGGCCTTTCCCTGTTGGGACGGCCCCTTCGCCCGACGCCCAGGAGCCCCCCATGCGCCCCGCTCGCCTCACCGTCGTCGCCGCCGCCTCCCTGGTGGCCGCTCTGACCGCCGTCACCGGCTGCTCCCAGAAGAGCGACGCGGGCGGCGACGACGCGATCAAGGTGGCGGCTTCCGACAGCGCCTGCGAGGTGTCGAAGACCGAGTTCCCCGCGGGCAAGGTGCAGATCGACGTCGAGAACAAGGGCTCGAAGGTCACCGAGGTCTACGTCCTCTTCCCGGACGCCCGCATCGTGACCGAGCGCGAGAACATCGGCCCCGGCACCAAGGCCTCCATCACCGCCGAGATCAAGCCGGGCGACTACGAGATCGTCTGCAAGCCCGGCATGAAGGGCGACGGCATCAAGCAGAAGGTCAAGGCCACCGGCAAGGGTGCCGCCGAGGAGAAGCGCAGCCCCGAGGCGGACGCCGCGGTCGCCGCCTACCGCGCGTACGTGGTCACGCAGGCCGAGGAGACCCTCCCCAAGGCGCAGGCCTTCGCCGACGCCGTCAAGGCCGGTGACGTCGAGGCCGCGAAGAAGCTGTACGCGCCCTCCCGCATCGGCTGGGAGCGCACCGAGCCGGTCGCCGAGTCCTTCGGCGACATCGACCCGAAGGTCGACGTCCGCGAGGACGGCCTGGAGGCCGGCCAGGACCCCGCGAAGGACTGGACCGGCTGGCACCGCCTGGAGAAGGCCCTGTGGGTCGACAACAAGATCGGCGACGAGGAGAAGAAGCTCGCCGACACCCTGATGGCGGACCTGACCGACTGGCAGAAGAAGGTCGGCCAGGCGGAGATCACCCCCACCTCGATGGCCAACGGCGCCAAGGAGCTCCTCGACGAGGTCGCCACCGGCAAGGTCACCGGTGAGGAGGAGCGTTACTCCCACACCGACCTGGTCGACTTCAAGGCCAACGTCGAGGGCGCGCAGAAGGCGTACGAGCTGCTCAAGCCGATCGCGGCGAAGAACGACCCGGAGCTCGCCAAGCAGCTGGACACCCAGTTCGCGGCGATGAACACCCTCCTGGACAAGTACCGCACCGACAAGGCCTCCTACGAGTTCACCTCGTACGACAAGGTCGGCGAGCCGGAGCGCAAGGAGCTCTCGGACGGCGTCAGCGCCCTCGGCGAGCCGCTCTCCAAGCTCGCCGCCGCGGTCGCGAAGTAACCGGCAGAGACAGAAGCAGGCGGGAGAGCAGGATGAGCGGGTCCGAGTCGGCGGCGCAGCAGCAGCCGCAGCAGCAGGACGGCGACGACAGCGCCGCGACGACAGCGGCCGCGCCCTCGCGGCGTTCCGTCCTGGGCTGGGGCGGGGCGGGGCTCGCGCTCGGCGCCGCCGCGGCCGGCGGTGCGGCGGCGGCCTTCGGCGGCGGCTCGGACATGGTGTCGGCGGCCGCGGCCGGGGCGGCCGTGCCGTTCCACGGCGAGCACCAGGCCGGCATCGCGAGCGCGGTGCAGGACCGCCTGCACTTCGCGGCCTTCGACGTGAAGACGAAGGACCGCGCGGAGCTGGTCGAGCTCCTGAAGGAGTGGACCGAGGCGGCCCGCCGGATGACGGCCGGCCGGCCGGTGGGCGAGGGCGGCTTCGGCGGCCTGCCCGAGGCTCCGCCGGACGACACCGGCGAGGCGCTGGGCCTGAAGGCCTCCCGCCTGACCCTGACCATCGGCTTCGGTCCGGGCCTGTTCGCCAAGAACCGGTTCGGCCTGGAGGGCAAGCGCCCCGAGGCGCTCGTCGACCTGGAGCTGTTCCCCGGCGACAACCTGGACCCGGCCCGCTCCGGCGGCGACCTCTGCGTGCAGGCCTGCGCCGACGACCCGCAGGTCGCGGTGCACGCGATCCGCCAGCTGGCCCGCATCGGCTTCGGCAGGGTGGCGGTGCGCTGGTCGCAGCTGGGCTTCGGCAAGACCTCCTCGACCACGCCCGAGGAGCAGACCCCGCGCAACATGATGGGCTTCAAGGACGGCACCCGGAACATCTCGGGCACCGACAAGGCGGCCCTGGAGAAGCACGTGTGGGTCGGCCCGGGCGACGGCAGCGACTGGCTGACCGGTGGCTCGTACCTGGTGGCCCGGCGCATCCGGATGCACATCGAGACCTGGGACCGCACCTCCTTGCAGGAGCAGGAGGACATCTTCGGCCGCGACAAGGGCGAGGGCGCACCGGTCGGCAAGTCCAAGGAGCGCGACGAGCCGTTCCTGAAGGCGATGAAGCCGGAGGCGCACGTCCGCCTCGCGCACCCGGACACCAACAACGGTGCGACGATCCTGCGCCGCGGCTACTCCTTCACGGACGGCACGGACGGTCTGGGCCGCCTCGACGCGGGCCTGTTCTTCCTGGCCTACCAGCGCGACGTCCGCAAGGGCTTCGTCCCGATCCAGCGCAATCTGGCGAAGTCCGACGTCCTCAACGAATACATCCAGCACGTGGGTTCGGCCGTCTTCGCCGTCCCGCCGGGCGTCCGCGACAAGGACGACTGGTGGGGCCGGACGCTGTTCGCGTAGTCCCCGCCGGAGAGGAACCGCCGTGTTCGGCAACTATCTGATCGGCCTGCGCGAGGGGCTGGAGGCCAGCCTGGTCGTCTGCATCCTCGTGGCGTACCTGGTGAAGACCGATCGGCGGGAGGCGCTGCGCCCCGTCTGGCTGGGCATCGCGATCGCCTGCTCGATCTCGCTGGCCTTCGGCGCCCTGCTGACCTGGGGCAGCCAGGAGCTGACCTTCGAGGCGCAGGAGCTGCTGGGCGGCAGCCTGTCCATCGTCTCGGTCGGCCTGGTGACGTGGATGGTCTTCTGGATGAAGCGCACCGCGCGGCACCTGAAGAGCGAGCTGCACGGCAAGCTTGACACGGCGCTGGCCATGGGCACCGGTGCGCTGGTCGCCACCGCCTTCCTGGCGGTGGGCCGCGAGGGGCTGGAGACCGCGCTGTTCGTGTGGGCCTCGGTCCGGGCGAGCGGCGAGGGCTCCTCGGCGCCGCTGATCGGGGTGCTGCTGGGCATCGCCACGGCCCTCGTGCTGGGCTGGCTGTTCTACCGGGGCGCCCTGAGGATCAACCTCGCGAGGTTCTTCAAGTGGACCGGCGGCATGCTGGTGATCGTGGCCGCGGGCGTCCTCGCGTACGGGGTCCACGACCTCCAGGAGGCCCGCTTCCTGGGCGGCCTGAACGACAAGGCCTTCGACGTCAGCTCGGCCGTCCCGCCGGACAGCTGGTACGGGACCCTGCTCAAGGGCGTGTTCAACTTCCAGCCCGACCCGACGGTGGTCCAGCTGACGGTGTGGGCGCTGTACCTGATCCCCGTGCTGGCGCTCTTCCTGGCCCCGGCCGTGACACGCAGCAAGGCGCAGCCGCAGCCGAGCCGCTCCTGAGTACGCGGAAGGCATGACGGGCACGCATGACGAAGGCCCCGGTACGCGCGGTGCGCGCGGCCGGGGCCTTCGTCGTGCGGACCGGGCGTCAGCGGCCCAGGGGCCAGGCGACCGCCGCGGGGGTCTGCTCGGAGGCGCCGGCGTACTGGGCGCAGGCGTCGGTCAGGGTCTCCAGGAGGGTGAGGGGGTCCGGGAGCGGGTGCTCCATGCCGCGGATCCAGGTGACCGCCTGGTCACCGGGCAGTGCGGCCGGCGGTACGAGGACGTAGCTGCCGCGGCAGTGCCAGCGCAGGCCCGGGTGCTCGTCCATCGTCTCGGGGTGGCAGTCCAGTTCGCAGGGCCACCACTCGTCCTCGTCCTCGGGGGTGCCGCGGGTGGCCGTGAAGAACAGCATGCGGGCCTGGTCCCCGGTGCCCTGGGACTCGGCGACCGGTCCCACCTCGACGCCGGCGGCCAGCAGCCGGGCCAGAGCGGCGGCGCCGGCCTCCAGCGGGACGTCCAGGACGTCGTGGACCATGCCGGTCGCGGTGATGAAGTTGGCCTGCGGCTGGCTGCGGGCCCAGCGTTCGACCTGGGCGCGGTCGGTGGTCGACTGGGTCTGCCAGGCGAAGGAGAGCGGGTGCCGCGCGGGCGTCGGACAGCCGATCCGGTCGCAGGAGCAGCGGTAGCCGGCGGGATGGGCGGCGGGGGCGATCGGGAGGCCTGCGGCGGCGACGGCCAGGAGCAGCGCCTCGCGTTCCCTGCCGGGGTCCTCGGGAGCGGGTTTCGGCCTGCGGCGCAGCCACTGCGAAATCCTGCTCTGCTCGCCGCGTTTGACGCGGCCGGACTCGGACCCCATCTATCCCCTCACCTCACCGTTGCCCCGGCGGACCCTCACATGGTCCCACCATCCTGCGCCCCGGGTGACCGCTCTCCTCAACCGGGGGGTTGCGGACAGGGCACTGGCAGCCCCTACATAAGCACAGAAATCGGCCATAAGTTCTCGGCCATTGATCTGGCCCCTACACGCCGGTGACCTTTCCCACGCCGCCCAGGACCCGGTCCACCAGCGCGTCGGTATGGGCGTGCGTCAGCGGAGCCGTCCGCAGCAGCCACCGGTACGTCAGCGGCCCGAGCAGCATCTCGACCACCAGGCGCAGATCCACGTCCGGGTCGATCTGCCCGGCCTCCCGGGCGGCGCGCAGCCGCACCTCGTACAGGGCGAGCTGCGGCTCCAGCAGCTGCTCGGTGAAGCGGGCGCCCAGCTCGGGGTCGGTCGCGCCGGCCGCGGTGAGGGCGCGCGCGGGCGCCTCGTACTTCTCGTCGTTGAACTCGTCCACCGTCAGCCGCAGTACGTGCTTGAGGTCGGCCGCCAGATCCCCGGTGTCCGGGAAGCCTGCCCAGCCGGCTTCCGCCTCGGAGTCCCCGGCGAGCGCGAGCGAGGCGTCCAGGAGGACCGCCGCCTTCGACGGCCACCAGCGGTAGATGGTCTGTTTGCCCACGCCGGCCCGGGCGGCGATGGCCTCGATGGTCAGCTTGTTGTAGCCGACCTCCCCGACCAGGGCGAGCGCTGCGTCGAGGATCGCGCGCCGGGACCGGTCGCTACGGCGCGACGCGTCGGGAGACTTGGGGTTCATTTTCGGCAATTTACCAACCCGGGACCTCTCGTCTTTCAGCCGTCCCGGAAACCACCCAATCAGTTCACTGCGCCGTCCGCGTTGAGGAGAGACGATTCTCTTCTCATCATCGTGAGGAGCCTTCTTTGCGCAGAGACGCCACACCCCGGCGCTACCTGATGTGCCCGCCCGCGCACTTCAAGGTCACGTACTCCATCAACCCGTGGATGGACCCCACGAAACCGGTGGACCTGCCCCTCGCACTCGCCCAGTGGGAAGACCTGAGGGACCGCTACCGCTCCCTCGGCCACACCGTCGAGACCCTCGTGCCCGACCCCGCGCTGCCCGACATGGTCTTCGCGGCGAACGGCGCCCTGGTCGTCGACGGCCGGGTGCTGGGCGCGCGGTTCGCGTACCCGGAGCGGGCCCCCGAGGCGGAGGTCCACCTCGACTGGTTCCGGGCCAACGGCTTCCCCGAGGTCCACGAGCCGTCCCACGTCAACGAGGGCGAGGGCGACTTCGCCGTCACCGCCACCTACATCCTCGCGGGCCGGGGCTTCCGCTCCAGCCCGCTCTCGCACGACGAGGCCCAGGAGTTCTTCGGCCGTCCGGTCATCGGCCTCGACCTGGTGGACCCGCGCTACTACCACCTCGACACCGCGCTGTCCGTCCTCGACGGCGACGAGGTCATGTACTACCCGCCCGCGTTCTCCGCGGGGAGCCAGGCCGTGCTCCGGCGGCTCTTCCCGGACGCGCTGATCGCCGACGGCCAGGACGCGGCGGCCCTCGGGCTCAACGCCGTCTCGGACGGACTGCACGTCCTGCTCCCGCAGGCGGCCACCGGACTGCTGGGGCCCTTGCGCGACCGGGGGTTCGAGCCGGTGCCGATGGATCTGGGCGAGCTGCTCAAGGGCGGCGGCAGCGTGAAGTGCTGCACCCAGGAGCTACGGCCCTGATCCGCGCAGGCACCGGCTCCCGGTGGCGCTAGCCCTCGGTGGCGGGGGGCCAGGCCTGACCCCAGTCGGCGTCCCGCGCCGCCTTGTAGAGGTCCCCGTGGCGCTTGGTCACGTTGACCCGGGTCAGGCCCGGCGTGTCACCGTCCTGCGGGCCGCACAGTTCCAGCAGGACGAGCCCCTTGCGGATCTGCGGCCTGCGCGTGATCCGGGAGGCGGCCGGCTCCACCGGGAAGCGCGTCGCGGCGACGTAGCTGAACTTCTCGTCCTCGTACGGGAGCGAGCCGCCCTTGACCTGCCGGTGCAGGGAGGAGCGGCTGACCCGCGCCGAGAAGTGGCACCAGTCCTGCCCGACCTCGATCGGGCAGGTCCCGTCGTGCGGGCACGGGGCCGCGACCCGCAGCCCGGCCTCGATCAGCTGGTCGCGGGCCTCGCGGATGCGCAGGTAGCCCTCCGGGGTGCCCGGCTCGATCAGGACCACGGCCTGCCCGGCGCGGGCCGCCTCGGCGACGACCGCCCGGCGGGCCTCCGCCGTCAGCTCGCCCAGCACGTACGAGACCGTCACCAGGTCCGCCTCCGGGAGCTTCAGTCCCGCTCCGATGACGGCCCGCCGCCAGTCGGCGCCGCGCAGCGCCGGGGAGCCGGACGCCGCCGCCAGTTCACGGCCGAGGGTCAGCGCCGGCTCCGCCCAGTCCAGTACCGCGGTGGTCCGCGGCCCGTCCCAGGTGGCGTCCACGGCCCAGGTCGCCGCTCCCGTGCCGCCGCCCACGTCCACGTGCGAGCCCGGGACCCACTGCGGAGCCGCTTCGGCGAGTGCGTCCAGGGCGGCCCGTACGGCCTCGAAGGTGGCCGGCATCCGGTACGCCGCGTACGCCGCCACGTCGGAGCGGTCCCGCAGCACGGGGGCGTTGGTCGGGGTCTGCCCGCGGTAGTTGGCGATCAGCCGCTCGACGGCGGCCGCGGCCTGCTTCGGCGGGAGCCCGTCGAGCAGTCCGCCGAGCGCGCTGCGCAGCGTTGCGGCGGTGGTGGAGGAGGCGGAGGCGGCGGAGTCGTTCACCTCCGAAGTTTACGGCTCCCGCGGGTCACCCGGACCGCTCGGCGGACCGCTCGGCGGACCGCTCGGCGGACCGCTCGGCGGACGGCTGGGCGGCGGCCGGCTCCCGGTTCTGCCACGGCCGGCACATGCCGAGGAAGCAGGCCACCGACAGCAGCGCGCACGCCACCTGGACCACGGCCATCGGCACCGCCGTGTCCTCGCCCGCGATCCCGACCAGCGGCGAGGCGACGGCCCCGACGAGGAAGGAGGAGGTGCCGAGCAGCGCGGAGGCCGACCCGGCCGCGTGCGGGGTGCGCATCAGGGCCAGTGCGTTGGTGTTCGGCAGGACCACGCCCATCGCCGACATCAGCACGAACAGTCCGGCGGCGATCGGCACGAGCCCGACCTCGCCGAACGCCCCGGCCGACATCAGCAGCAGGGCCGCCGAGGCGGCCGTGATCAGCCCGAGGCCGACGGCCAGCACCTTGTCCATGCTGACGCGGCCGACCAGCAGCTTGCCGTTGACCTGGCCGGCGGCGATCAGGCCGATGGAATTGAGGCCGAACAGCAGGCTGAAGGCCTGCGGCGAAGCCCCGTAGATCTCCTGCACCACGAACGGCGAGGCCGCGATGTACGCGAAGAGCGCGGCGAAGGCGAAGCCGCCCGCCAGGGTGTACCCGGCGAAGACCCGGTCGCCGAGGAGGCCGCGCATGGTCCGCAGCGCGGCGCCCACCCCGCCTGTCTGCCGGCGCTCGGGCGGCAGGGTCTCGCCCAGGCAGCGCCAGGTGACCAGGGTGAGCACGGTGCCGACGGCGGTGAGCACGACGAAGACCCCCCGCCAGTCCGCGAAGCGCAGCACCTGGCCTCCGATGAGCGGGGCGATGATCGGGGCGGTGCCGGATATGAGCATCAGGGTGGAGAAGAACCTGGCCATCTCGACCCCGTCGTACAGGTCGCGCACGACGGCCCGCGCGATGACGATCGCGGCCGCGCCGGCCAGGCCCTGGAGCAGGCGGAAGCCGATCAGGAGCTCGGCGCTCGGGGCGAGGGCGCAGATCGCGGTGGCGAGGACGTAGACGACCATGCCGGCGAGCAGGGGTCTGCGGCGGCCCCACTTGTCGCTCATCGGGCCGATGACGAGCTGGCCCAGCGCCATGCCGGCGAGGCAGGCGGTGAGGGTGAGCTGGACGGTCGCGGCGGGGCTGTTCAGGGCGTTGGTGACCTCCGGCAGTGCCGGGAGGTACATGTCCATGGACAGCGGGGGCAGGGCGCTGAGCCCGCCGAGGATGAAGGTGACGAGCAGTCCCGTACGGCGGGCGGCCGTCAGGGGTGCGGCGGGTGTGGTGGTGGAGGGCGTCGCGGGCGACGGTTCCGAGGGGGCCGTCGCGGGGCCTCTCTCCGACATACGGAACTCCAGTCCTTTTATCGTTTCCTCACACCCCCGACCGACCCATGCTCTCAGCAATCGGACCCTCCCGGGGCCCGTGCCCGCTGTGACGTACCCTGCGGCCCCATGAACGCAAGTGGGAAGAAGATCGCCGTGGTGACCGGGGCCGGCTCCGGGATCGGCCGCTCCGTGGCCCTGACCCTGGCCGCCGCCGGATGGGCGGTGGCCGCCGCCGGCCGCCGCACCGAACCGCTGGAGGAGACGGCCGGTATGGCCGGCGACGGCGCGGACGTGCTGTGCGTACGGGCCGACGTGACCGACCCCGCCGACGTGGCCGCGCTGTTCGAGGCCGTACGGGAGCGGTACGGGCGCCTCGACCTGCTCTTCAACAACGCGGGCACCTTCGGGCCGGGCGGCGTCCCGCTGGAGGACATCACCTACGAGGCCTGGCGCTCGGTGGTCGACGTCAACCTCACCGGGGCCTTCCTGTGCGCCCAGGCGGCCTTCCGCCAGATGAAGGCCCAGGACCCGCAGGGCGGCCGCATCATCAACAACGGCTCCATCTCCGCCCACGTGCCGCGGCCGAACTCGATCGCCTACACCGCGACCAAGCACGCCATGACCGGCCTGACGAAGTCCCTGTCGCTGGACGGGCGCCCGCACCGGATCGCGTGCGGGCAGATCGACATCGGCAACGCGGCCACCGAGATGACCGAGCGGATGCAGACCGGGATCATGCAGGCCAACGGGCAGCTGGCGGTGGAGCCGGTGATGGACGCGGCCGACGTGGCGCGCACCGTCCTGCACATGGCGGAGCTCCCCCTGGAGGCGAACGTGCAGTTCGCGACGGTGATGGCCACGGCCATGCCGTACATCGGACGCGGGTGACCCCCGGCCCGGGCCGGGCCGGGCCGGGACCGGGGCCGGGGCCGGGGCCGGGTGCGGACCCGGGGCCGCGTGAGGAATGCCGGGCCGGAGCGCGGAGTTGAGGCGATCATGACCGAGACTGCCGCAACGCCCGAGGTTCTGCGCTACACCGCCTTCTCCGCCGACCCGGCGGGCGGCAACCCCGCCGGGGTCGTGCTCGACGCGTCCGGGCTCGACGAGGCCGCCATGCTCGGCATCGCCGCCGAGCTGGGCTACAGCGAGACCGCCTTCCTCACCGCACCGCCGGAGGCACTCGGCGGCGAGCCCGGCCGGGCCTTCACCGTGCGCTACTTCAGCCCCAAGGCCGAGGTCCCGTTCTGCGGGCACGCCACCGTGGCCACCGCCGTGGCGCTGGGCGAGCGGATCGGCCCCGGCGAGCTGCTCTTCGCGACCCGGGCCGGGACCGTGCCCGTCTCGGTGACCGGGTCGGCGACCGGCTCGGCGACCGGCTCGCAGGACGGCGGCTCGGGCCTGCGGGCCACGCTGACCAGTGTGGAACCCCACGTGGAGGCGATCTCGGACGCCGGCCTCGCCGAGGCGCTGGCCGCGCTGGACTGGCCCGCCGCGGACCTGGACCCGGGCATCCCGCCCCGGATCGCCTACGCCGGCGCCCGCCACCTCGTGCTCGGCGCCGCCACCCGGGCCCGGCTCGCGGACCTCGCGTACGACTTCGCCCGGCTGGAGGCGCTGATGCGGCGCCTGGACCTGACCACCGTCCAGCTGGTGCACCGGGCGGGCCCGGCGGTGTTCCACGTACGGGACCCCTTCCCCGTCGGCGGCGTCGTCGAGGACCCCGCCACCGGAGCCGCCGCGGCCGCGTTCGGGGCGTACGCCCGCGAGCTCGGCCTGGTCCCGGCCGACGCGGAGCTCACCCTCCACCAGGGCGAGGACATGGGCCGCCCCGGGGTCCTGACGGTGGAGCTGCGGGCGGGCGATCCCCGGGTCCGGGTGGGCGGCGCCGGAGTGCGGATCCCGTGACGCCCGGCCCCACCATCGAGACGTACGCGGCCGACGCCCTGCCCGCCGCAGTCGCCGCACAGGTCGCCGCCCTGGAGGCGCACGCCTGGCCCGGGTCGCAGTCCGGCCACGACCCGGCGCTCGCGCCGCGGGCGATGGTGCTGCTGGACGGGGCCGGGGCGGTCGCCGCCTCGCTGGCGCTGCTGTACAAGCCGGTGCCGCTCGCGGGCCGGACGTACCGCGCGGCCGGGCTCAGCTCGGTGGTGACCCGGGCCTCCGCGCGCGGCCGGGGGTACGGCGGGCGGCTGGTGGCGGCGGCCCGCGCGGCGCTCGCCGCCGACCCGGCCGTGGACGTGGCGCTGTTCAGCTGCGACCGGGAGCTGACCCCGTTCTACGAGGCGGCCGGCTTCGCCGTCCTGCCGGGCGCGGTCCTGGTCGGCGGGACCCCGCAGGACCCGGACCCGCTCGCCACGGACGCTCCGGGCTTCGACAAGAACGTCCTGGCGGCCTTCTTCACCGCCGACCCGGCCGCGGACCGCGCCGCCTTCACCGGTGCCCGCATCCCGCTCCACCCGGGCACGGTCGACCGCCTCTGGTGACCCTGCCGGGGGGCGGGCCCGTCAGTGGATCTGCGTCACGACCACGTCGAGGGACCAGGCCTTCGCCGCCTTGGCGGGGGCCTGCGCCTCCACCGTGAAGCCCAGGTCCCGCAGGGCCGTGACCAGCTCCGCCGGGGATCCGGGCCGCGCGCCCGCCAGCAGCAGCTCGCGTACCAGCACGCCCTTGGTGTGCTTGTTGAAGTGGCTGACCACCGACCGCTTCTCCACCCCGTCCACGATCTGCGAGTGCAGCACCCGCACCGTGGCCGTCCGGCCGGCCGTCTCCCCCTTCGGCTTCCAGGCCGAGGCGTACGCGGAGGAGCGCAGGTCCAGGACCAGGTCCTCCCCCGCCGCCTCGGGCATCACCGAGGCCATCGGCTCGCGCCAGTACGCGTTCAGCGCGCCCAGGCCGGGCAGCTTCACACCCATCGAGCAGCGGTAGGAGGGGATGCGGTCCGTGACCTTCACCGCGCCCCACAGCCCGGAGAAGACCAGCAGGGACTCCTCCGCGAGCGAGCGCGCCGGCGCCGGCAGGGTGGCCAGGCCCAGCGCGTCGTACAGGACTCCGGTGTAGATCTCCCCCGCCGGGCGGGCGGCGGCGCTGCGCAGCTCCGCGTTCTTGGCGACCTCGCCCCGCAGCCCCTCGCTCAGGCCCAGCACCTCACGGGCCTTCGTCTCGTCCCCCGCGCACAGGTCGACCAGCTCCTCCAGTACGGCAGCGCGCGCGGCGGCCAGTCCCGGCAGCGACAGCGTCTGCGGCTCCAGGGGTACGCCGGGCCCGCCGGCGGCCTTTCCCTCGGACGGCGGCAGCAGCACGAGCACGGTGGTTCTCCTTCGGTACGACGCGGCGCAGGGGGTGCGGCCCCCGGCCCAGGGTAAGGCTCTCGCCGCGCCGCCCCGGCCCCGCCGCCATAGGCTCGGTCCATGCCACGCCGTCACATGAGCATGACCGGCGCAGACGGGGCTGCCCTGCGGGCCGCGCTGCGTGAACTGCGGACGAAGCTGGAGGTGCCGGAGGAGTTCCCGGCCGCGGCACTCGCGGAGGCCGAGCGCGCGGTCGCCGGTCCGCGCCTCCCGGACCTCGACGCCACCGACGTCCCCCTCTTCACGATCGACCCGCCGGCCTCCCGGGACCTGGACCAGGCCATGCACCTGGCGAAGCGGCCCGGCGGCGGCTACCGCGTGCACTACGCCATCGCCGACGTCGCCGCCTACGTCACCCCCGGCGGCGCCCTCGACGCCGAGGCCCACCGGCGGATCAGCACCCTCTACTTCCCCGACGAGAGGGTCCCGCTGCACCCGGCCGTGCTCTCGGAGGGCGCGGCCAGCCTGCTGCCCGACCAGACCTGCCCGGCCCTGCTGTGGCGGCTGGACCTGGACTCCGACGGCCGGGTGGAGACCACCGACGTACGCCGGGCCCTGGTCCGCAGCCGGGCCAAGTTCGACTACGACGGCGTCCAGAAGGCCATCGACACCGGTACGGCGGAGGAGGCGCCGGCCCTCCTGAAGGACGTCGGACGGCTGCGCGAGGCCCTGGAGCAGGAGCGCGGCGGCATCTCGCTGAACGTGCCCGAGCAGGAGATCGTCGCGCAGGACGGCTCGTACTCCCTGGCCTACCGGGCCCCGCTCCCGGCGGACGGCTGGAACGCGCAGATCTCCCTGATGACGGGCATGGCGGCCGCCGAGCTGATGCTCGCCGCCGGCACCGGCATCCTGCGGACCCTGCCCAGCGCCCCCGACGGGGCGGTCGGCCGGCTGCGGCGGGCCGCGAAGGCCCTGCGGATCGACTGGCCGCACCACGTCCCGTACTCCGAGCTCGTCCGCTCCCTCGACCCGCACCTGCCGGCCCACGCGGCGTTCCTCCAGGAGTGCACCGCCCTGCTGCGCGGCGCCGGGTACACCGCCTTCAGCGGCGGGCAGGCACCCGACCCGGTCCTGCACGCGGCGGTGGCCGCCCCGTACGCCCACTGCACCGCGCCGCTGCGCCGGCTCGTCGACCGGTACACGGGCGAGCTGTGCGTGGCGGCGGCCGCGGGCGCCGAGCCGCCGCAGTGGGCGCTGGACGCGCTGGAGGCGCTGCCGCGGGAGATGGCGGACGGCGGCCGGCGGGCCAACGCGGTGGAGCGGGAGTGCGTGGACCTGGTGGAGGCGGCGCTGCTCAAGGACCGCGTCGGGGAGACCTTCGAGGGCACCGTGATCGACGTCAAGGAGCGGGAGCCGCTGGTCGGCACCGTCCACCTGGTGGAGCCCGCGGTCGTCGGCCGCATCGAGTCCTCCTCGGGGGAACTGCCGCTGGGCGACCGGATCAGGGTCCGGCTCACACAGGCCGACCCGGGGACCTCGAAGATCCTTTTTGCCCCGGCCTGACCGGTCCGGCCCTCCCCCGCTTCCCGACGGCTCCGGCGCCACGGCTCTGGCACGACGGCCCCGGGCCTGTCATCATCTGCGCACCGCGCGGTCCGAGGGACCGCTGGCAACGGCAGGGGAGGGCCCGGACATGGGGTCCGTCGACGTGCACGAGCCGCCCCCGGCGGGTCTGCGCGGGGCGCGCCGCCGGCCGGCCGCCGCGCTGCGGCCGTTCATCGTCAACTACACCGGATTCGAGACGGAGTTCACCGCACCGCGCCGCCGACTGGAGCTGCCCACCGGGTTCGTGACCCTGGTCTTCACCTTCACGGAGGGGTTGTGGGTGACCCGTACGGAGGGGCTCGCCACGACCCGGCTGCGACCCGCCTCCCGGGCCATGATCAGCGGCCCGCGCACGGTGCCCGCGATCGGGGTCCACTCGGGCGCGGTGCGCGGCCTGGAGGTGAACATGAGCCCCCTCGGCGCCTACCGGCTGTTCGGCATCCCGATGGCGCACTTCGAGGACGCGCACGTGGACCTGCTCGACGTGCTCGGCCCCTCGGGCGGCCACCTCGCCGACCGCTTGCAGTCGCTCCCCTCCTGGCCGGAGCGCTTCGCCCTGCTCGACGAGGTGTTCTGCGGGCGGCTGGAGCGCGGTCCCGCCGCCGCGCCGGAGGTGCGCGGGGCGCTCGCCCTGCTGTGGGCCGACAGCGGGTCGCTGGCCCGGGCGACCGCCGAGACCGGGTGGAGCGCGCGCAACCTGCGGGCGCGCTTCCGCGAGCAGGTGGGCCTGTCCCCCAAGGGCATGGCGCGGGTGTTCCGGCTCCAGCACGCCCTGCGGCTGCTGTCGGCGGGGATGGCGGGGGCGCAGGTCGCGGCCGTCTGCGGCTTCCACGACCAGGCGCACCTGAGCCGGGAGGTGAAGGCCATGACGGGGCTGTCCCCGTCGGGCTTCGTCAGGCTCCGCGGCGGCCTGCCCCCGGGGTCGGCCCTGGACCGGCTCCCCGGCCGGATCACCAGCGTGGTGCTGGCGGGCTGAGCCCCCGCCGAGTACTGCGACCGGCCCGGCCGGAGTGCCGTTTTTGACAAGACAGGGCCGGTCGGGCTTGCCACGCTCGGCGTACGACTCCTCCTCCCCCCGGAGAGTCCCCACGCACTGCGGCAGCCCGTCACGGGGGTGCGGGTTGCCGCAGTGCGGCCACCAGCGCGCGGGGGTCGTCGGCGTGGAAGCGGATCGTGCGGGCCTCGGCCCGGGCCCCGAGCGGGCGGGTGAAGCCGAGCGGCCGGGACAGTTCCAGGGTGACGGTGGTCTGGCTGCCGACGATCAGGTCGAGGACCCCGTCCTCGGACACGGTGACCAGCCGGCCCTCGGGGTAGCGGCGGTCCACCCGGACCGAGGCCACCGCGTCCGGCGGGACGGTCAGGTCGAAGAGCGCGCCGTAGCGGATGCGCAGCGAACCGTCGGGGCGGACCACGTGCGGCCGGGTGACGCAGGCCGCGTGCAGCGCGAGCACGAGCGCGACCCCGTAGAGGTCCAGGACCAGCACCACCCGGTGGACGGCCGGCCAGGGGATGAGGAAGCCCAGCGCGACGGTCTCGATCACCGACACGAAGGCCATCCCGTACATCATGGCCGTCTGCGGTCCGGTGTACGCGGCGCCGAGGTCGCCGGGGCGCACCCCGTGCGGCGGCCGGCGCAGCACCCACCGTACGAGTGCGGCGCCCGCCCGCAGCTCGTGCAGCAGGAGCCGCCGCACCGGCGCCGGTACGACGGCCCGGACCGCCCCCAGCAGGGCCGCCCGGGGAGCCGCGCCGCCCGCGCGCTGCCCGGCGTACAGGCCGCGCAGTACCGCGGCCTCCAGGACGAGGACCCCGAGCACGAGCGCCTCGGCGACGGCGAGGAGCCACCCGGGCGGCCGCACCCCGGCCACGAGGCACAGGACGAGGGCCAGTTCGCCGGGCACGACGGCGGCCGCCGCCAGCCGCGCCGCGCGCAGACCCCGCAGCCGCGCGGGCCCGCTCCCGTTGCCGTTGCCGTTGCCGTTGCCGTTGCCGCTCATCCCCGGCCCCTCTCCATGAACGCCTCCATCACCCGGCGTACGACTTCCGCCTGTGCGGGGGCGTACTCGGCGAGCAGCGCCTCCTTGAACCCGGCCACGACCGGCCTGCCGTCGGTCTCGATCAGCTCGAACACCTCGTCGGGGACGGCCGCCACCAGCGCGGCGGCGAGCGGCACGATCCGCGGGTCGTCGGCGGGGGCGTCGGCCAGCTCGTCCAGCCGCTCGTAGAGCGCGAGCACGCCCGGATCGGCGGCGAGTTGCCCCAGTGCGGCATAGACCCCGTCGCCGATCGTGCCCGAGGCGTCGAGCAGCGTCAGGTGCTCGCGGTCCTTGGCGGCGGCCGGTGAGTCCGTCGGCGGCGCCTTCGCCAGCAGTGCGGCGAGCTGCGGCGAGAGCGGCTCGCCCTCCCCGGGCGGCGCGGCCCGCAGCACCGCGAGGCGGCTGCGGCGCTCGTGGAGCTCGGCCTCCTGCCGCGCGAGGTCGGCGTCGAGCTCTTCGAGTACGTCGGCCAGCTCGCGCCCCGCGTCGTCCGCGAGCACGTCGCGCACCTCGTCGAGGCTCAGCCCGAGCTCGGTCAGCCGGCGCACGCGGGCGAGCAGGACGGCGTCGCGCACGCTGTAGGCGCGATAGCCGTTGGGGCGCCGCTCCGGCTCCGGGAGCAGGCCGACATGGTGGTAGTGCCGGACCGCCCGGGTGGTGACCCCGACGAGCGCGGCGATCTCTCCGATCCGCATGGGCCCAGTAGAAACCCTGCCGCTGCGTCAAGGTCAAGCGCTTACACGTTGCAGGTAGCATGGTCGGCACGACAGACGAGTCGGCCGGGCGGCCGCGTCGGGGTCCCCGGATCCCGCCGAGGAACGTCCGGGCTCCACAGGGCAGGGTGGTGGGTAACGCCCACCCGGGGTGACCCGCGGGACAGTGCCACAGAAAACAGACCGCCGGGGGCTTCGGTCCCCGGTAAGGGTGAAACGGTGGTGTAAGAGACCACCAGCGCCTGAGGTGACTCAGGCGGCTAGGTAAACCCCACCTGGAGCAAGGTCAAGAGGATCCGTCCCCGGACGGGTCTGCGCGAACGCTTGAGGGCTGCCCGCCCGATGTTCGCGGGTAGACCGCACGAGACCGGCGGCAACGCCGGTCCTAGATGGATGGCCGTCTCCCCGGCGACCGCGAGGTCTCCGGGTGACAGAACCCGGCGTACAGGCCGGCTCGTCTGCCGTCACACACGGAAGAAGGACCCCCGCCCGATGGGCGGGGGTCCTTCCGCGTATCGCGTACGGCGCCTCAGCGCAGGTGCGAGGTGTCGTTCAGCAGCCGGACCGAGGCGTTGCCGTCGGCGTAGTAGGCCACCGCCGACAGCGAGGCCGCCGACAGCTCCATGCGGAACAGCGCCTCCGGCGGCGCCCCCAGCGCGAGGCGCACCAGGACCTTGACCGGGGTCACGTGCGTGACCAGCAGCACCGTGCGGCCCGCGTACCGGGCCAGCAGCCGGTCCCGGGTCGCCGAGATGCGGCGGGTGGCGGCCGTGAAGCTCTCGCCGCCACCGGTCGGGGCCGCCTTCGGGGAGTCCAGCCATGCCTGGAGGTCGTCGGGGAAGCGTTCCCGCACCTCGGCGAAGGTGAGCCCCTCCCAGGCGCCGAAGTCCACCTCGCGCAGGCCCTCTTCGACCACCACCTCCAGTCCGAGGCGGTCGGCCACGGCCTGGGCGGTCTCCCGGCAGCGGCGCAGCGGGGAACTGACCACGGCCTGTACGGTCCCCCGCGCGGCCAGCGCCCCGGCGACGGCCTCGGCCTGGCGGCGGCCGGCCGGGGACAGCTCCGGGTCGGTGCCGCCGCTGCCGGAGAAGCGCTTCTGCGGGGTGAGCGCGGTCTCCCCGTGCCGCAGCAGCACGAAGGTGGCGGGGGTCCCCATGTCGGGCCCCCAGCCGTTCGCGGCGCCCGGCGCGGGTTCCGTACCGGTCTGGCCGGGCACACGGGCCCCGGCTTCGCCGAACAGCGTGTCGGCGCCGCCCGCTTCGGCGGACCGGGCCTCGGCCGCGCCCGTCCTCGTACCGCCGCCGGAGGCAGAGGCGGAGGCCAGGGCCGCCCGTACGGCCGCGGCACCCTTCGCCGCGTCACCCGGAGGCCCGGCCAGTGCCCTCGCCGCCGAGGAGTCCAGCGCGGCCGACGAGGCCGAAGGCTCCCACTGCTTGCCGCGCTTGCCCGCGTCCATGGCCTCGTTGGCGAGCCGGTCCGCGTGCTTGTTCTTCTCTCGCGGGATCCACTCGTACTTCACCTGCGAGCGCGGCAGGATGGTCGCCGCCTCCGCCGCGAGCGGCTTCATGTCCGGGTGCTTGATCTTCCAGCGGCCCGACATCTGCTCGACGACGAGCTTGGAGTCCATGCGGACGAGGACCACCGCGTCGGGGGCGAGTTCGCGGGCGGCCTTCAGCCCGGCGATGAGCCCCTTGTACTCGGCGACGTTGTTCGTCGCCACGCCGATGTACTCGGCGCGCTCGGCCAGCGTCTCCCCCGTCACCGGGTCGAGGACCACCGAGCCGTAGCCGGCGGGCCCCGGGTTGCCCCGGGAGCCCCCGTCGGCCTCGACGACGAACCGGACGGGCTTCTGCATCAGATGCCCGAGTCGGCCGTACGGACCAGGATGCGGCCGCAGCTCTCGTGGCGGACGACCTGGTCGCGGGCGGCGGCCTTGATCTCGTTGACCTCGGCGAGGTCGAGCTCCAGGCGGCAGCCCTCGCAGCGGCGCTGGTACAGGCGCGCGGCGCCGACGCCGCCCTGCTTGACTCGGATCTTCTCGTACAGGGCGATCAGCGCGGCCGGCATGGACGCGACGATGACCTCGCGGTCCTTGGCGATGCCCGCGACCTCGGCGTCGATCTCGCCGGTGGCGGCGTCGCGGCGCGCGGTGGCGTCCGCCAGCTTGGCCTCCAGGGCGGCGACGCGCTCGGTGATCCCGGTGACCCGCTCCTGCGCGGCCTCCAGGCGCTCCATGACCTCCAGGACCACGTCCTCCAGGTCACCCTGCCGCTTGGCCAGGGAGACGACCTCGCTCTGCAGGTTCGCCAGGTCCCGGGCGGAGACGCCGGTGCCGGAGTCCAGGCGCGCCTGGTCGCGGGCGGCGCGCTGGCGCACCTGGTCCACGTCCTGCTCCGCCTTGGTCTGCTCGCGGGCGGCGTCGCTCGCCTGCGTCTGGGCAGCGACGAGCAGGTCGCGCTGCTGGCTGAGGTCCTTGGTCAGCGAGTCGACCTCGGCGTGCTCGGGCAGCGACTTGTGCTTGTGGGCGAGCTGAGACAGCCGCACGTCCAGGGCCTGGACGTCGAGAAGTCGGATCTGGTCGGCGGGCTCGGCGTTCAGTTGGGGGCTCCTGAGATAGAAGAGGGGGGTGAGGAAACGACGGACGGCGCGTGGGCCGTCCACGGGTCGGTGACCGTGCGCGAGACGTGGGTGCGAAGACCCCAGCCGTGGCGCTCGGAGATCGCGTCGAGCTGCGCGGCGGCCTGCTCGCACCAGGGCCACTCGGTGGCCCAGTGGGCGGCGTCGACGAGGGCGAGCGGGCTCTGCTCGCGGGCCTCGGACACCGGGTGGTGGCGCAGGTCGGCGGTGAGGAAGGCGTCCACGCCCGCGGCGCGGACCTGCGCGAAGAGGCTGTCGCCGGAGCCGCCGCTGACGGCGACGGTACGGATGAGCGCGTCCGGGTCGCCGGCCGCGCGGATGCCCTGCGCGGTGTGCGGGAGCCGGGCGGCGGCGCGGGCGGCGAACTCGCGCAGGGTCTCGGGGTGGTCCAGCTCGCAGATCCGGCCGAGGCCGCGGCGGCCCTCGGGGTCGGTGGGGTCGGGCACGAGGGGGCCGGTGATGCGCAGGTCCAGGGCGCCGGCGAGGGCGTCGGAGACCCCGGGGTCGGCGGTGTCGGCGTTGGTGTGGGCGACGTGCAGCGCGATGTCGTTCTTGATCATCGTGTGCACGACGCGGCCCTTGAAGGTGCCGGCCTCGACGGTGGTGGTGCCCCGCAGGTAGAGGGGGTGGTGGGTGACGACCAGGTCGCAGCCCAGCTTCACGGCTTCGTCGACGATCTCCTGTACGGGGTCCACGGCGAACAGCACCCGGGAGACCTCGGCGTCGGGGTCGCCGCAGACGGTGCCGACGGCATCCCACTGCTCGGCCCGCGAGGGGGGCCAGAGAGCGTCCAGCGCGGCGATGACTTCAGAGAGACGGGGCACGGGCCAAGGCTACCGTCCGTGGCGACCGCCCGGCCGTTCCCCCTTTCGGGGACCGGCCGGGCGGTCGGGCGGGGCCGGGGCGGGCCGCTACTTCACGAGGAAGCCGCGCAGGTCGTCCAGGACCTTGTCGGCGGCGGTCACGCCGAGGCCCAGGTACCAGGTCTCGTCCGGGACGTCCTTGGCCTGGCCCTTCTTCACGGCCTCCAGGCCCTTCCAGAGCGGGTTGCCCTCGGCGGAGTCGCGCTTGGTCTTGTCCTGGGCGCCGTAAACACCGGTGAAGATCCAGTCGGCCGCGGCCTCGTCCATGCGCTCGGGGCTGATCTCGACCGCGAGGTCCTCTGCCTGCTGGTTCTGCGGGCGGGGGATGCCGGAGTCCTTCAGGATCGTGCCGATGAAGGAGGCGCCCGCGTACAGGCGGGTCTTGCCCGGCATGAAGCGCAGCATCGTGACGGTCGGCTTCTTCTCGCCGAGGTCGTCGCCGAGCTCCTTCGCCTTGGCCTGGTAGGCGTCGAGCTCGGCCTTGGCCTCGGCGGTCTTGTCGAGCGCCGCCGCGTTGAGGAGGTAGTTCTCCTTCCAGGGGAAGCCCGGGCGGATGGAGAACACGGTCGGGGCGATCTTGGAGAGCGCGTCGTACTTGTCCGCGGAGCGGAGCTGGCTGCCCAGGATCAGGTCGGGCTTGAGCGCGTTGATCGCTTCGAGGTTGAGGTTGTTGATGGTGCCGACGGACTTGGGCTCGCCCGCGTCCTTCTTGAGGTAGGCGGGGATGCCGTCGTCGCCCTCGGTGGGCGCGTAGCCGACGGGCTGCATCCCGAGGGAGACAACGTTGTCCAGCTCACCGACGTCCAGGACGACGACGCGCTTGGGCGCGGCCTTGAGCTCCGTGCTGCCCATCGCGTGGGTGACGGTGCGCGGGAACTGGCCGGCCGCGGCGGTGGTCCCGAAGGCCGCGGTCTTCTTCGCCGCCTCCGAGAAGTCCTTGCCACCCTGGGCGACGGCCTTCTTCTCGCCGCCCGCGGCCGGGGCGTCCTTGCCCGCCTTGTCGTCCTTGCCGCCGCAGGCGGTGAGGACGAGCGCGGCGGCGGTGGCGAGGGCGACGGCTGCGGCTGCGGCTGAGCGGCGTCGGAGGGACATGGGAGAACTCCTGGGGTCGGGGGCGACACGGCAGTTAGGCAAGCCTAACCAGCTCCTTACCCTAAACGCCCCGATATCGCACAGCACAATCGTCACCACGGCCATGGGCGAATCACCGCCCGGCCACCCGTATGTGTGAAGCATGAGCAGTCGTGT
This sequence comes from Streptomyces sp. NPDC051183, assembly GCF_040682455.1. Lineage (NCBI taxonomy): Bacteria > Bacillati > Actinomycetota > Actinomycetes > Kitasatosporales > Streptomycetaceae > Streptomyces > Streptomyces sp. NPDC051183. The sequence continues at coordinate 14,238 of NZ_JBFBBA010000004.1, read as the reverse complement.
TGTTCGGCAGGAAGTGCGAAAACTAGCTTCCCTAACCGGAGGTGACGCGCAGATGACTGTCTGTGCCATCGAGATCACGACGACGGCCCCGTTCACCATCGCCGCGGACGGCTCGTACGCCGCGCGGCTCGCCGGGGACGGTGAGGCGCGCTACCCGGAGCGGTGGACCCTGACCGGGCCCGAGCCGTACGCGGTGCCGCTGCCGCTCGCGCAGCCCGAGGAGGCGGACAGCGAGGTGCTGCCGCTCGCCGACGGACGCGTGCTGATCCACCGGCGGGTTGCGGAACGGCACGCCTTCGCGCTCCTGTACCCGACGGGCGGCGCCGCGGCGGGCCCGCGGACCGGGCAGTTGGAGCTGGGCGCGGTCGTACCCGAGGACGAAGGCGTACGGGTCACCCTGCTGCCCCCGTCCCCCGACGGCTGCGGGGCCTTCGCCCTGGCCGCGGGCGACTCCGGGACCACCGTGTGGCGGGTGGCCGGCACCCCGTTCGGGCCCGAGCCGGTGGCCCGGATCCCCGGGCGCTGCTCCGGCGGGGTCTGGCTGGACCGGACGGGCCGGATGCTGGCGCTGGACCGCGAACTGGACGGGGTCGTCAAGGCCGTCGCCGTCGACCTGGGCCGCGGCGGCGAGGTCTCCCCGCTGCTCCAGATCGCGGAGGGCAGCTCCGACCGGCTGCTGCTGGCCGACCCCGACAGCGGGCTGCTGCTGATCCGCTCCGACGCCCCGGGCGAACAGCGCCTGGGCTGGGGGGTGCTGGGCAGCGCCCGGCCGGTGCGGTTCCCGGAGTGCCTGCGCGCCGACGGCGCCACGGCCGTGCCGTTCGCGGTCCAGCCGGGGCAGGCCCTGATGCCCGAGAGCTGCGGGGTCGCACTGCGGCTGGACGACGGCGGCCTGGCCCTGTGGCGCCCCGCCGACCGGCACGTGTTCCGGCTCGGCGGCCCCGTCGGCTGGCTCGGCGGGACGGGGCTGTGGAGCGCGGAGGGCCGGCTGCACCTGCCGTACGCGACCGCGGAAGTGCCGTGCGGGATCCTCGGGATGAGCCTGCCGGTGGCCCCGCCGCCGCCGGTCCGGCTGGAGCCGCTCCCGGCGGCCGCGCCGAGGCCCGTACCGCTCCAGCAGGCGCCGCTGCGGTAGGCGCCGCTGCGGAAGGGCCCCGGCCCGGGCCCGCACGACGGACCGGGCCCGGGGTGTCAGCACCCCGGGCCCGCCCCCCGCGTGGTCGTACCGGCCGCGGTCAGCCGTGCTTGAGGCCCAGCACCTCCGCGGCGGCGAAGGTCTCGTTCGCCGGACGGGACTCGTAGTGCGGGGTGAGGACCTCGTCCAGCTCCTCGTAGGAGAACGCCTCCTTGGTGGTGTCGAACTTCGCCGCCACCTTCGGACGCTCCATCACGACCACGATGCCGCCGTGCACGACGAACAGCTGCCCGTTCGCCCTGGCCGAGGCGGGCGAGGCCAGGTAGCCGACGAGCGGCGCGACGTGCTCGGGGGCGAGGGCGTCGAGCTTGCCCTCCTCCGGGACCTGGAAGCCCGCGAAGACGTCCTCCGTCATACGCGTCCGGGCGCGCGGGCAGATGGCGTTGGCCGTGACCCCGTACTTGGCCAGGGCCAGGGCGGTCGAGGTGGTCAGACCCACGATCCCGCCCTTGGCCGCGGCGTAGTTCGGCTGCCCTGCGGAGCCGCCGAGGAAGGCCTCGGAGGAGGTGTTGACGATCCGGCCGTAGACCGGGCCGCCCGCCGCCTTCGACCGCTCCCGCCAGTGCACGGAGGCGAAGTGCGTGGTGTTGAAGTGGCCCTTGAGGTGGACCCGGATGACCGAGTCCCACTCCGCCTCCGACATCGAGAAGACCATCCGGTCGCGCAGGATGCCCGCGTTGTTGACCAGGATGTCGAGCTTGCCGAAGCTGCCCACCGCCAGCTCGACCAGCTCGCGCGCCTGCTCGAAGTCGGCCACGTCTCCGAGGTGCGCCACCGCCTGCCCGCCCGCGGCACGGATCTCGGCGGCGACCTCCTCCGCCGGGGCGGCCGAGGCCTCCCCGGAGCCGTCGCGCCCGCTCTGGCCGAAGTCGTTGACGACCACGCTCGCGCCGAGCCGGGCGAGTTCGATCGCCTCCGCCCGGCCGAGACCGCGGCCGGCGCCCGTGACGATGGCGGAGAGTCCCTCAAGTGGCAGTGACATCCGTACGGTTCCTCTCGAAACAGGTCAGAGTTCGATGCAGGTGCGCAGGGCCACGCCGGTGCGCATCTGGTCGAGGGCGTCGTTTATCTCGCCGAGCTGCACCCGGTGCGTGATCAGGCCCGCCAGGTCCACCCGGCCGGCCCGCCACAGCGCGATGGTGCGCTCGTACGAGCGGAGCACGTCGCCGCCCCCGTACATCGACGGCAGGATCTTCTTCTCGTCGAAGAACAGCGAGAACATGTTGATCGAGTAGTTGTCGTCGAGCGCGCCCGCGCCGACCACGACCACCGACCCGCCGCGCCGGGTCATCTCGTAGGCGGTGTGCGCGGTCGCGGACTTGCCGACCACCTCGAAGACGTAGTCGAAGCCCTCGCCGGCGGTGATCCGGTTCTTGGCGTCGCCGAAGGCGTCCGGGGCGACCGCCTCGGTGGCGCCGAAGCGCAGCGCCGCCTCGCGGCGGGAGGCGACCGGGTCGACGGCGACGATCTGGGCGGCGCCCTGCACCTTGGCGCCCTGGATGACGGAGATGCCGACGCCGCCGCAGCCGATGACGGCGACCGAGGATCCGGCCTCGACCTTGGCGGTGTTGATGGCCGCACCGAGGCCGGTGGTCACGCCGCAGCCGATCAGCGCGGCGATGTCGAAGGGGACGTCGTCGGGGATGGGCACGGCGCAGCCCGCCGGGACCACCATCTCCTCGGCGAAGGTGCCGGTGCCGGCGAATCCGAAGATGTCGCTGCCCGCGCGGCGGAAGTTGGCGGTGGCGACGTTGCCGAAGGCCTCCAGGCACAGGTGCCCCTGGCCGCGGCGGCAGGACGGACAGTGCCCGCAGGGCGGCAGCCAGCAGACGAGCACCCGATCGCCGATCTTGTGGCTGGTGACCCCGTCGCCGACGTCCGTGATCACGCCGGAGCCCTCGTGGCCCGGGATGAAGGGGGCGGGCTGCGGCAGGACGCCGCTCATGGCGGAGAGGTCGGAGTGGCACAGGCCGGTGGCCTTGATGCGGATCCTCACCTTGCCGGGACCGAAGCCCACGGCCTCCATGTCGTCGACCACTTCGAGCTTGTCCTGGCCGATCTCGCTCTGCAGTGCTGCGCGCACGGTGCGGCTCCTTGTGTCGGTGTTACTGGTGTTCGACGACGGTGTCGGCGAGGACCGGCGCGTCGTCCCGGTCGACGGCGGTCACCGAGACCAGGACGCGGGCGGGCTCCTGCCACATCCGGATCCGCAGGGTCTCGCCGGGGAAGACGATCCCGGCGAAGCGCGTGCGGTAGGCGCGGACCCGGGACACGTCGCCGCCGAGGGCGGTGTCGACCACGGCCTTGAGGGTCATCCCGTACGAGCACAGGCCGTGCAGGATCGGCCGGTCGAAGCCGGCCAGCTTGGCGAACTCGGGGTCCGCGTGCAGGGGGTTCCAGTCGCCGGAGAGGCGGTACAGCAGCGCCTGCTCCTCGCGGATCGTCCGCTCCTCCACGCGGTCGGGCGCCCGCTCGGGCTGCTCCGTCTTCACGGAGGGGCCGCGGTCGCCGCCGAAGCCGCCTTCTCCCCGTACGAAGATCGACGCGTCGGAGGTCCACAGGGGGCCGTCGGCGTCCGCGACCTCGGTGCGCAGGACGACCACGGCCGCCTTGCCCTTGTCGTAGACGGCGGCGACCTTGGCGGTGGACGCGGCCTGCCCCTTGACGGGGATGGGCCGGTGCAGCTCGATGGACTGGCCGCCGTGCAGCACGTGGGCGAGGTTGACCTCGATGCCGGGGGCCGCGAGGCCGCCCATCATGGCCATGCCCGCGCCGGCGACGGTCGCGAAGCTGGGGAGCACGTGGAGCTTGGACTCCAGGGTGTAGCGCAGCTCGTCGGGGTCGGTGGCGGGCAGGCCCGCGCCGAGGCCGAGGTGGTAGAGCTGGATGTCCTTGTGGTCCCAGGCGATCTCCCCCTGGCGGGGGTCGGCGGCGAGGGCCCTGGCGGCATCGATCGGCATGGGGATGCTGCTCCCTGTCTTGAGAAATCGACGCGATGGAAGACCTCGGTGCGGCCGTCCGCACCGTCGGCCGCACCGAGGTCGTATGCGGGACCGGCACTCTAGAACGCGTTCTAGGTATCCGGTGAGGGAATGTATAACGCACGCCCCAGCAGTTGGGAAGACTCCTGACTTGACGTCAGAATCACTGGCGGAGAGGCGTGTTGCACGTTCCGTGCGGGCGAGGGGGTCCTACCCTGGCCGGGTGGACGAGATGCCCGTGAACCACCGCCCGACCCGCTCCCTGCGGGTGCTGCTGGCGTTCCCGGACGCCGCGGCTCTGGCGGTGCGGCTCGGGCTCCAGCCCGACATCGAGGTGGTGGCCACCGCGCTGGCCCGGCCCGCGGTGGCGCTGGTCGAGGAGCCCGGAGCGGTCGCCGAGCTCCTCGGGGAGGACCCGGAGTGCCGGGTCCTGGTCCTGACGGGCTCGGCCCACCCGGGCCTGCGGGAGGCCGCGCTGGAGGCGGGCGCGGCGGGCCTGGTCCTGCGCGACGGCCCGATCGAGGACCTGGCCGATTCGATCCGCCGCGCGTCGATGGGCGAAACGGTGGTGGACCCCGCCCTCGAACCCTGAAAACACTGGCGGGGCGCCCGCGGGGCTGGATTGCCCGAAGGGCAATTTCAGCCCCGCCGGCGTTTGAGGCGCGGGTCCGGGCAGAGCCCGGGGAACGGCGGAAGGGCGGGTAGGGGACAGCGCCCGCAGGGCCCGGGCCCAGCGCCAGGCCCAGGCCCAGCCCTAGCGGCGCCGCAGCAGCGTCACCACGGCCGCGCCGCCCAGGCCGATGTTGTGCGCCAGCCCCACCCGCGCGCCCGAAACCTGGCGGGCCCCGGCCTGCCCACGCAGCTGCCACACCAACTCCGCGGCTTGCGCCAGCCCAGTGGCCCCGAGGGGGTGCCCCTTGGAGATGAGCCCGCCCGACGGGTTCACCACCCACCGCCCGCCGTAGGTGGTCGCCCCCGACTGCACCAGGCCCCCGGCGGAGCCGTCCTCGCACATGCCCAGCGCCTCGTACGTCAGCAGCTCGTTGATCGAGAAGCAGTCGTGCAGCTCGACCACGTCGACGTCCTCGATCCCGAGCCCCGAAGCCTCGTACACCTGACGGGCCGCGGCAGCGGTCATCGGCTTGCCGACCACGTCGATGCAGGAGCCGGAGGAGAAGGACGCCTCCGTGTCCGTGGTCATGGACTGGGCGACGATCTCCACCGCACGGTCGGCCAGGCCGTGCTGCTCCACGAACCGCTCCGACACCACCACCGCGGCCGCCGCGCCGTCCGAGGTCGGCGAGCACTGCAGCTTCGTCAGCGGCTCGTGGATCGACTTCGCCGCCAGGATCTCCTCCACCGAGTACACGTCCTGGAACTGCGCGTTCGGGTTGTTCGCCGAGTGCCGGTGGTTCTTGGCGCCCACCATCGCCAGCTGCGCGGCCGTGGTCCCGTAACGCTCCATGTGCTCGCGCGCCGCGTTCCCGAAGATCTGCGCGGTCGGCGGCGACATCTCGAAGCCGTGCCCGGCGGCCATGATCCCGTAGTGCCGGGCCACCGGGGAGGTCTTGAAGTCGCCCCCGTCGGCCCCGCCGCCCAGCGCGCCCTTCTTCATCTTCTCGAAGCCGAGCGCGAGCACGCAGTCGTTGATGCCCCCCTCCACGAACTGCCGCGCCATCATCAGCGCCGTCGACCCGGTCGCGCAGTTGTTGTTGACGTTGTAGACCGGGACCCCGCTCAGCCCCAGTTCGTACGCCGCCCGCTGGCCGGCCGTGGAGGCCTGGAAGCAGTAACCCACCGGGACCTGTTCGACCAGCCCGTAGTCCACCCCCGCGTCCGCCAGCGCCGCGGACCCGGCCTCCTCGGCCATGTCCCAGTACTGCCAGTCCCTCGACTCCGGCTTCTCGAACTTCGTCATGCCGACGCCCACGATGTACGACTTCATGCCCCTGGTGTCCCTTCAGTCCCTCGGGAGGCCGAGAATCCGCTCGGCGACGACATTGAGCTGGACCTGCGTGGTGCCCCCGGCGATGGTCAGGCAGCGGGACATGAGCATCCCGTGCACCGCCTTCTCCCCCGCCCCCTCGCACACCGCGCCCGCCGGACCCAGCAGTTCGAGCGCGAGCTCGGCGGTCCGCTGCTGGTGCGGGGTCTGGACGAGCTTGCGTACGGACGCACCCGCGCCCGGCTCCAGCCCCGACACCTGCTGGAGGGTGGTGCGCAGCCCGATGCAGGCCAGGGCGTGCGCCTCGGCGGCCAGCGCCCCGATCCGCGCCCGGTATGCCCCGTCGAGCCCGGCGCTGCGCGCGATCAGCGCCTCCAGGCCGGTGTCGAAGGTCATCTGGTCGGCCATGTGGACGCGCTCGTTGCCCAGCGTGTTGCGCGCGACCTTCCACCCGTCGTCGGCCGCCCCCACCAGCGCGTCCGGCGGGAGCAGCACGTCGTCGAAGTAGACCTCGTTGAAGAGGGCCTCGCCGGTGATCTCCTTGAGCGGCCGGATGTCGATGCCGGGGCTGTTCCTCATGTCGACGACGAAGTAGCCGAGCCCCTTGTGCTTGGGTGCCTCCGGATCGGTGCGGGCCAGCAGGATCCCGAAGTCGGCGCTGTGCGCGGAACTCGTCCACACCTTCTGCCCGTTGATCCTCCAGGAGCCGTCCTCGGTGCGCTCCGCCCGGGTCCGCAGCGAGGCCAGGTCCGAGCCCGCCCCCGGTTCGGAGAAGAGCTGGCACCAGGTGACGTCCCCGCGCAGGGTCGCCAGCGCGTAGGCGTCGCGCTGCGCCTCGGTCCCGTAGGCGAGCAGCGAGGGTACGACCCAGGTCGCGATCCCGAGGTCGGCGACCTTGACCCCGGCCGCCCGCAGCTCCTGCTGGACGACGAGCTGCTCGACGGGCCCGGCGCCCAGTCCGTACGGCGGCGGCAGGTACGGGGCCGCGTACCCGGTGGGGGCCAGCACCCGGCGGGCGGCGGCCGGGTCGAGGCCGCGCGCGTCCTCGATGGCGGTACGGGCCTTCGCCCGGTACGCCTCCGCCTCCGCCGGGAGTTCGAGGCGCAGCTCCCGCCGCGCGCCCCCGGCCGCGCACCGCACGGCCCGTACCCGGTGCCCGTCGCCGGGGCCCAGCAGCTGGCGGGCCACGACGGCCCGGCGCAGGTGGACATGCGCGTCGTGCTCCCAGGTGAAGCCGATGCCGCCGAGGATCTGGATGCAGTCCTTGGCGCAGGTGTAGGCGGCGTCGAGCGCGGTCCCGGCGGCGAGGGCGGCGACCAGCGAGCGCACCTCGGCGGGCTCCTCCATGGCCTGTGCGGCGTCCCAGGCCAGGGCCCGCGCCTGTTCGAGGCGCACCAGCATGTCGGCGCACAGGTGCTTGACGCCCTGGAACTGCCCGATGGGCCGCCCGAACTGCTCGCGGACCTTCGCGTACTCGGCGGCCGTCTGCAGCGCCCAGGCCGCGGTGCCGCAGGCATCGGCCGCGAAGACCGTGCAGGCCAGGTCCCGGACCAGGGCCGCGTCCAGCTCCAGCACCCGGCCGGGCCCGGCGACGACCCCGCGGGCGTGCACCTCGGCGGTGGGCCGCGTCGGGTCGGCGCTCTCGTGGGTACGGATGTCCAGCGCGGCGGCGTCCACCGCGAACCAGCGGGTCCCGTGCGCGGCCTCGGCGGCCAGCAGTACGAGGTCGGCCTCCCCGGCGCCGAGCACGGGCGGCGCGGTGCCGTCGAGCAGGTACCCGCCGCCCTCCACGGCCACGGCCGTCAGGCTGCCGGGCCCCAGCGCGACGGCGCCGACCCGGCTGCCGTCGGCCAGCGCGGCGGTGAGCTCCTCCGCCCCGGCCCGGTGCAGCAGCACCGAGGCCAGTGCGCTGCCGAGGAAGGCCCCGGGCAGCGCCGCCCGCCCGGCCTCCTCCGCGACGACGGCGAGGTCGAGCAGGGTGCCGCCCTCCAGGTGCGGCGCGAGCAGCCCGGAGGCGGCGAGCCCGTCCCAGTACGCGGGCCGCGCCCCGGCCTGCGGCGGGGTGTCGAGGAGCTTGCGCACCTCCTCGGGCGGTACGGCGCGCGCTGCCCAGCCGCGCACCGCCTCGGCCAACTCCCGCTGCTCTTGCGTGATTCCGATGCCCATGCGCGGCAGACTAGAACACGTTCCAATCTGACGGAAGGTCAGATGAACGTGTTCCTCGGCGCGGGCCTCGGAGCGGGCCTCGGAGCCGGCAGGTCAGGAGGAGGGGTCAGGAGCGTTCGTAGTAGTACCCCTCGCCGTGGGACGGCCCCACGTTGTGCATGAGCCCGATCGGCTCGCTCTTGGTGAAGAACGACGCGTCGAGCGTCCCGCAGAACTGGCCGGTGGACTTGCTCTTGTCCTCCGCCCCCGAGCTGATGTTCATCCGGTTCCCGACCACCGACACCACCTTGGCGATGTGCTCGCAATGGCCCATGTTCTGGTCGGAGATCAGGCGGACGGCCCCGGTGCGGGAGACGGTCACCGTGTCCGGCTGACCGATGTTGAACTGCCCCTTGTAGACCCAGGTGCCGACGAAGTACGCCGGGACCGCGTCACCGCCGGACGAACCGCCGCCACTGGGCGAGCCCCCGCCGCCGGGCGTGGTGGGCTGCGTGCCGGTGCCGCCCGCGGGAGAACCGCCGCCGTTCGCGCCCCCGGCGGCGGGGCCCGCGCTGGTCTCCTTGCCGGCGCTGCTGCCCGTACCGCTCCCGCCCGGGGTGCCGGAGCCGCCGCCGGGCGTGCCCGCGCCCGCCGCGGCACCCTGCGCGGCGCCGCCGACCTGGGCGCCCTGCGCCGAGGCGTCGGGGCTCTGGGGGGCCTGGGGGCTCTGCGCGCCCGCGCTCGGCGAACCGCTCGCCGCGGAAGGGGAGCCGCCGGTCGCGCCGGGCGTCACCGGGGCGCTGCTCGCCGGGGGCGAGGCCGCCCGGTTCCCGTCGCCGCCGAACGGCTGGATCAGGGCCACCGTGCCGCCACCGATCGAGATCACGAAGACGGCCGGCACCGCGACCGTCCACGGCCGCTTGCGCCGCCGCCGCTCGCCCTCGGCCGTACCTGCGCCGGGCGCGGGCGCGGGCGCGGCGACCACCGGCCCGGCAGAGCCCGCCTCCGGCCGCAGCCCTATCGTCGCCCGGTCGGTGGGCGCCCCGGCCTCCGGCGCCTCCCGCTCCGGCGGCGCCGCCTCGGCGTCGAGCAGTTGGGCCGCCTGCTGGGCCAGGCGCGCCACGACCTTGGGCGGCAGCCACGCACCACCGCGCACGGCCGGACGTACCCGCTCCGGGTCCGCCAGCAGCTCCTCCACGCCGGGCCGCTCGTCGACGCCCTTGACCAGGCAGCGCCGGATGAACGCGCGCAGCGCCTCGTCCCCGATGCCGTCCAGCTCCGGCTCGGCCTCCACGATCTGGAACATCACCGCGTGCTGGTTGCTGGCCCCGGCGCCGAAGGGCAGCTGCCCGGTGGCCGCGTACGTCAGCACGCAGCCGAGCGTGAACACGTCGCTCTTCACCCCGGCCCGCTGTCCGCGGACCTGCTCGGGCGACATGAACCCGGGCGAGCCGACGACCATGCCGGTGCTGGTGAGCAGCGACTCGACGGAGGTCTCCAGGGCGCGCGAGATGCCGAAGTCGATGACGCGGGTGCCCTCGACGGTCAGCATCACGTTCGACGGCTTGAGGTCGCGGTGCACGATCCCGGCCGCGTGGATGTCCCCCAGCGCATGCAGCAGCCCGTCGGCGAGCGCGTGCACGGACTCCACGGGCAGGGGCCCGTGCCGGCGCACGATCTGCTCCAGCGACAGCCCGGGCACGTAACCCGTAGCCACCCAGGGCCGGTCGGCGTCCGGATCCGAGTCGATGACGGGCGCGGTGTACCGCTCGCCGACGCGTCTGGCCGCGTCGATCTCGCGGCGGAAGCGGGCCCGGAACTGCGCGTTCGAGACGTGCTCCTCGTGCACCACCTTCACCGCGACGGTACGCCCGCCCTCGGACCGGGCCAGGAACACCCGCCCCATGCCCCCGGCCCCGAGCCGCCCGAGCAGCAGGTAGGGCCCGATCCGGCTCGGATCCGTGCCGGTGAGCGGCTTTATGCCACCGTCGACGTTGTCGTCGTCGTCACTGATCCCACTGCTGCTCATGCTTCCCCCCGTGGCCGTCCGAACTGGCCTCAGGGTAAGCGTTGTTATCGAACGGACCCCACGAAGGTGGCGAAGGCGACGGGGCCGACGGTGAAGACCGGCCCGTCGGGGTTCTTGGAGTCCCGGACGGCGACGACGCAGGGCTGGGCGGCGATCTCGACGCATTCGCCGCCGGTGTCGGAGCTGTACGAGGACTTGCGCCAGGCGGCTCCACCGAGGGGGGCGCACTCGATGCAGTCGCCGCCGGTGTTGCCGCTGTACGAGGACTTCCGCCAGGTGGCTCCGCCGAGAGGGGCGCACTCGACGCAGTTCCCGCCGGTGTCGCCGCTGTACGACGACTTACGCCACTGCGCGCCCTTCAAGTCCTGGATGCTGTCCATAGCGCTCCTCCATTACGCGGGCGATCAGCCCCGCCGAGTCCTCCAGCGAGAGGGCGGCGGCCTGCAAGTGATCGTAACGGAGCGAACCCTCCCTGAGGGCCTGCGGATTAGCCGTCATGTGACCCTGGATGAAGTCCTCGGTATAGACAATGTCCGGGTCGTCGTCGAAGCGCAGAATGTTGAACTCGCCCATCTGTCCGGCATGGGCACCCGCCCCAAAGGGCAGGATCTGTACCTTCACCCACTCCCGCTCCCGCAGAGCCAACAAGTGCGCGAGTTGGTTCCGCATGACGTCCGGGCCGCCGATCTCTTGACGGAGCACGGCCTCGCTCAGCACGATCCACATCAGTGGCGGATTCTCGCGGTCCAGGATGCGCTGGCGCTCCATCCGGGCCTCTACCCGTGCGTCGAGGTTCTTCTCCTTGCGCACACCCAGCACCGCTCGTGCGTACTCTCCCGTCTGCAACAACCCATACACCAGCTGCGGCTGGAACGTGGAGATGTACGACGCCTTCGCCTCCATCTCCGCGTATGCCTGGAACCAAGCCGGAAGCTGACTCCTCAGCACGAGCCCCACCAACCGGGAGAAGAACCCACCGGTCCCCAGGGCCGCGTCAACTCGCTCCGAGAAGTCGCGGGTCGGGACCTTCCTCGCCGTCTCGATCTGCCCGATCAGCGAGGCGGTGCAGAAGACGATGCCGCCGAGCTGTCCCTGTTTCAGCCCCGCTTCCTCTCTCAGGCGGCGGAGTTCCGAGCCGTAGTAGTCCAGCGGTGAGGCGCTGGGATCGAGATCGCGGATGTTGACCATGAGGCGGTCACCCCCAAGTTCACGCGGTGCGGCGTTCGTTTCAACCCGTAGCCGAGCGTAACCAGACCCGTCCACCCTGGTGGCATGAATCACGCAACTGACGCCTTCCCGGCGGAGATTGGCGACAGCTACCACATGGGCTTCACCGTCGGTGAGCACTCGGCCCGGCACATGCGGCGCATCCTGCGCATGTTCCTCGCGGAGTGGGACATCGCCGAGCTGACGGACGCCGCCGAGCTCGCGCTGACGGAGCTGGTCGCCAACGTCGTACGGCACGTGCCCGGGCGGGGCTGCGCGGTGCTGATCCTGCGGCGGCCGGAGGGGCTGCGGGTCGAGGTCACGGACGGCTGCCCGCACCCGCCGCGCGTCACCCGGGGCCGCAAGCACCTCCTCGCGGAGGACGGCCGCGGGATGCTCCTGGTCGAGGCGGTAGCCGACCGCTGGGGCACGGAGCCCCGGCCCACCGGCAAGACGGTCTGGTTCGAGTGCGACGTATGAGGCGGCGGCGCCCTCCCGGTCCCGGCACCCCGGGCATGGCGCCCTACCGGGCGGTAGGGCAGCATGGGCCGCCCACACGCAGCTCAGCAGGAGGAACCACATGGCCAGCCCCAAGCCGGAGACCCTCGCCGCCTTCGAGGCCGCCAAGGGGTTCATGCCCGTGGACGAGGGCCTCGCCCTGTACGAGGCCGCAGCCGAGGCCGCCGCCCTCGGGCTCCCGCTGCTGGAGGTCGGCACGTACTGCGGCCGCTCCACGATCCTCCTGGCCGACGCCGCCCGCGAGGCCGGGGTCCCGGCGATCACCGTCGACCACCACCGCGGCAGCGAGGAGCAGCAGCCCGGCTGGGAGTACCACGACCCGACGGTCGTGGACCCGGAGATCGGCCTGATGGACACCCTGCCCACCTTCCGCCGCACCCTGCACCGGGCCGGCCTGGAGGAGCACGTGATCGCGATGGTCGGCCGCTCCCCCCAGGTCGCGGCGGCCTGGGGCGGCCCGCTCGGCCTGGTCTTCATCGACGGCGGCCACACCGACGAACACGCCACCGGCGACTACGAAGGCTGGGCCCCGCACCTCGCGGTGGGCGGCACCCTGGTCATCCACGACGTCTTCCCCGACCCCGCCGACGGCGGCCAGGCCCCGTACCGCATCTACCTCCGCGCCCTGGCCTCGGGCGCCTTCGAAGAGGTCTCGGCCACAAACTCCCTCCGAGTCCTCCGCCGCACGTCAACAGGCATCTAACAGCCGGACGCGCCACCCAATGAAGGGCAGCGCGTCCGTGGAGAGCGTTCACTCACCGGCGGCTACGGAACCAAGCATCCCTGGTTCCATAGCTCCCATTAGGCGCCGCCGGCGACCTTGCCGAGGCCGTTCCAGCCGCCTGCGCCGTCTCCGCCGTTCCAGGAGTAGACGGTGGCGCCGCCGTTGGCGTCCCCGAGGATGTAGTCGGCGTGGGTGTCGGCGTCGAAGTCGACGAACTGGACCTTGGGGTGGTCGTTGGTCAGACCGACGGCGATCTGGCCCATGGGCTTCCAGCCGCCGCCGGTGTCGCCGCCGCGGTTGTTGAAGAGGTCGATGCCTCCGCCGGGCTTGACGATGTAGTAGTCGGCCTTGCCGTCCCCGTCGTTGTCGGCGAACCGAATCCGGGTGCGATCGGTGGTGGCGCCGGTGGTGACGGTGCCGACGCCCTGCCAGCCGCCGCCGGTGTCGCCGCCACGATTGAGGTAGACCTCGACGGCCCCAGTGTCGCTGAGGACGATGTAGTCGGTCTTGCCGTCGCCGTCCCAGTCCGCGAAGCGGACCTTGCTCGCGTCGTTGGTCAGGCCGACGGCGACCTTGCCAACGGCCTGCCAGCCGCCGCCGGTGTCGCCGCCACGGTTGAGGTAGACGTACACCGAGCCGCCCGCGTCGATGACGATGTAGTCGGCCTTTCCGTCGCCATCGAAGTCAGCGAGACGTACGCGGCTGCGGTCGGTGGTGAGTCCGCCGGCCACCTTCCCGACGGGCTGCCAGCCGCCTGCTCCGGCCGGGTCTCCGCCGCGGTTGAGCCAGACCTTGACCTCGCCACTGTCGGCAATGGTGATGTAGTCGGGCTTGCGGTCCCCGTCGAAGTCCGCCCACCGCACCCGCTCACTGCCGCCAGCCTCGTTGGAGGCGGCGGAGCGGCGGGGAGCGGTTACCTGGCTGATCCACTGGCCGAGGTCATCGACGCGCACGGCGATCGCGTTCGTGCGGGTCTCGGCGGGGTTGGCGTCCAGGCATCCGCCTTGCCAGGACTGGCTGTTGACGCCGACCAGCTCGCCGGCCGTGTTGAGGAGGGGGCCGCCGGTGTCGCCCTTGCACACGACATCTGTGTCTCTGCCGGTGATGGCGACGGTGGTGGCATCGATCGCGTTGGTGGTGAACGTCCCGGTATGCAGCCTGCCGGGCACCCAATCGCTCTTGGTGCGCCCGAACCCAGCTGAGGTCAAGGCTGTTCCGGTTGCCGGTGCGGTGCTGGCACGCTGGACGGCTGCGATGCCGGTGACCGGAGCGGCCAGCCGTGCCAGTACCAGGTCCCGGTCGGCGAGCGGGGCGAGCTCTGTGATCTCGAGAGACTGGCCATTGCTCAGCGTCGCCTTGGCCTTGAGAGCTGGCTTGCCGGCGGTCAGCGGGGTGGGCTCAGGGCTGATTCATAGTCTTGGCTGTGAGGAGAAGCGGCAGGTCACAGCCGTGTGGCGGACCTTCAGTTTGGACACGCCGGACGCAACGAAGCTC